>NZ_JAUBOZ010000022.1:8305-100495 GCF_036700475.1 Microcoleus sp. T2B6
GACTCGAACGGTACGGAGGCGGCTGGTTCTACCTTGATTGCGAATCTGGGTACGGCTGCTAGCAATCTGGGAACGGCAGACTTTGTATTTACAGGTACGATCGCACCTTCTGCCAATGGTACTTCTCCGACTGGTACTACTACTAGCTCCGGCAGCGTTGTGGATTTAATCACTAATCCCGGTACTTTCCCGACAAGCGGAGTTAACAACTTCGGTTCTGGTGTTGGCGGTTACAACTTCACCACTCCTGTCTTATTTACAGGAAGTGCGACAGCTAATAACGTCACCGGCACTGAGTTTGCTGACATCTTGAACGGCGGTTCTGGGGCCGACATTTTCGACGGCGGTTTAGGTAACGACAGCATCTTCGGCGGCGCGGGTAGCGATACTCTAAACGGCGGCGAGGGGAATGACACTTTAATCGGTGGTGTGGGAACCAATGTTCTCAACGGCGGTGCTGGTTTGGATGTGTTTGTGTTCACCGGAACTACTGCTGACGGCGGCGATTTTATTACCAATTACAGCACTGCTGAGGATCAAATTAACCTCGACAGCACTGGTTTTGCAGCCTTTACGACCGGATCTGGGCCTTTGGGTTCGAGTTTCTACGTTTACAGCAGCACAGTTTCTGTAACTGATCTCGAACTAAATTTAACCGGGCCGTCCATCATGGCTATCTACGACGGTTTGTCTGCGTCTACTAAACTGTATTACGATAGCAACGGTTCTACGGTTGGTGGTAACAGTTTGTTTGCCACTGTCGATGTCGATTTAGGAGTTTCCGGTAATTCTGAATTGTTCTTGTTCTAAACGGCAAGAATCCTAATCGGGATATCGGTACGGTTAGGGACACAGCAATGCTGTGTCCCTACAAGATACGGGTAAGGACACAGCCATGCTGTGTCCTTTTTTTTGGTAATTGTTAAACAATTTAGCTGCTATTTTTTTTGTAGGGAAATGGCATTGCCGTGTTCTCTTTTGCCTTGTTGTCGATGGTTGAAGTCGATCGCACTCGCGAGGGCAATTTCACCATCCAATCCGGTTTATTTTACCCGTTATATCCATGCCGATTGTATGGGAATAATTAAACCGCAGAGGACACAGAGGATACAGAGAAAGGGAAGAGAGAGATGAATAATTCCGATGCCAATGGATTTGATATTACCGAAAATCAGGACACTGCGCCGTGCTGTTTCCCTACAATTAATCGGGCGGTGGTTAAATTTGTATTCCTTAATCCCTCTCCTGTGCAAGTACAAACGCCCCTTTGATTTTTGATAGTAAATTGTCATAACTTTGATTTTAGTCCACAGCTTTTTTAACAATTAAGCGCAACCGCTAATGATAATTCTTAATAAGCTTATGATAAAAATTTATAATTTAATGGTAGGAGTAAAGCGGGAAATGCCCACCCTACAAATAGAGTCCTCGATCGCCCAGATCTAAAATCTATGAGTGCCGACTTCTGTGCCCAAAATCCTTTATCAGTCAGTTTTGCAGATGTGGAGGCGGCGGCAAATCGCTTGCAGGGCAAAGCTTTCAAGACGCCGGTGCTGACTTCGGAAACTTTCAACAAACGCACAAATTCTCAGGTATTTTTCAAGTGCGAGAACTTTCAGCGCACGGGTTCGTTTAAATTTCGGGGTGCTTGCAATGCTTTGATTCAGCTATCTGAAGCCCAAAAACAGCGGGGAGTGTTGACTTTTTCTTCGGGAAATCACGCGCAGGCGATCGCCCTTGCCGCACAGTTGCTACAAATTCCTGCTACTGTGGTGATGCCGGCAGATGCGCCAAAAGTCAAGCAAGAGGCGACTCGCGGCTACGGCGCAGAAATTATTTTGTACGATCGCACTCAAGTTGCGCGGGAAGATCTCGCCGCCAAAATTGCCGAGGAGCGACACTTGACAATTATTCCTCCTTATGATCATTCGTGGGTAATTGCGGGACAAGGTACGGCGACCCTGGAATTAATCGCAGAAGTTGGGGAGTTAGATTTGCTGCTGGTTTGCTGTGGTGGCGGGGGTTTGCTGTCGGGATGCGCGATCGCAGCAAAAACTTTGTCTCCGCAGTGTAAAGTAATAGGAGTAGAACCCCAGCAAGCAGACGATGCTGCGCGATCGTTCCGCACGAAAACGCTGCAAACTGTTACTAACCCGGATACGATTGCTGACGGTGCGCGCACGCCATCTTTGGGGAAATTAACCTTTCCTTTGGTTCTGCATTATGTTGATGATATGGCAACAGTTTCAGAAGAGGCAATTCGCAGCACAATGTTTTTTATGTGGGAACGCATGAAGATAGTTGTTGAACCGACAGGAGTGTTAGCGGCGGCGGCTTTGTTGTCAGGTGTGGTGCAGGCTGAAAATGCGAGGATTGGCGTGATTGTTAGCGGCGGAAATGTAGATTTTAATCATTTACCCAACACCAAAGGATCGTTAGATGCTGCCATTAATCTTTGATACCTGCGTGCCCAGAGATGAGATTTTATCGGGAGACTTGTCTCTAGATTTATTTGCAGCAAAATTGCGGCTGGTAGTCGAAGGAACTGCACCTCAAGTTTATCAAGATGCTAATAAATTCTTTGCCAATACCTTCGCAACTGATGGCATTAAAACCCTAATCCGGGAAGTTTTCAGCCGCTTGATGAAGCAAAGCGCCGGGGCGGGGGTGGTTCGTTTGGAAACGAGTTTTGGGGGCGGCAAAACTCACGATGAAATTGCACTCTGGCATATCTGCAAGCAAGGGCGAGAAATTCACGGATTGGAACGCTTTACAGATATTAGCGTTATTCCCGATCGCCCGATCGCCGTTGCAGCGATCGACGGTCGAGATTTAGACCCAGAACAAGGAGTTTATCACTCGGACAGCGGCTTGACAACCTACACTCTTTGGGGCGAAATTGCTTACCAAATTGGCGGGATTTCAGGCTATCAGTTAGTACACGGCAGCGATCAAAGCGGTGTCAGTCCCGGTACTTCGGTGTTAGAACGGTTGACGGGGGGACAGCCGACTGTGATTATTTTAGATGAAATTGCGCGGTATTTGCGATCGGCAAAAGCGAAACAAATTGGCAGAAGCGATTTAGCCAAACAAGTGGTAGCTTTTCTATTTTCGCTGATGGATTTGGCGGCCGCCTGCGATAATTTAGTATTGGTTTATTCCCTCGCCTCGACAGCAGATACTTTTGGGGAAGAAACGGCAGAATTGCAAGAAACGATGCGCGCTTCCGCAAGACAAGAAAGGGTGTTGAGCCCTTCTACAGATATCGAAATTTACAACATCGTTAAACAGCGCGTGTTTGCCAGAGTTAGCGAGGAAGCGGCGCAAAAAGCGGCATCGGAATATTTGGCTGCTTATCGCAATTGCCGCGTTAATTTGCCCGATGGGTGCAAAGATGCGTCATACTCAAAAGCGATCGCCCAAAGTTATCCGTTTCACCCGGAATTGTTCAATCTTCTTACTAAAAAAATTGCTTCTATTCCCGAATTCCAGAAGACGCGGGGCGCTTTGCGATTGTTCGCGCAAGTCGTGCGGCATTTGTGGGAAAATCGCGACGGTTGGATGCCGATGATTCACACGCATCATATTCCCGTGGGGATGGATGGCGAAATTACTAATGATCTGACTTCTCGGTTGCAACGATCGCCAATGCAGAATGCGATCCGCGCTGATATCTACAATGCCGATGGTAGGGCGGCTTACGCACAATTGCAAGACGGGGAATGGATAGCAGCGGGAAAACCGCCGTTTTCTACTTGGGTAAGCAGAACAATATTTTTGCATTCTCTGACTCAGGGAAATTCTTCGGGTATTCGGCTGGCTGAGTTGAATTTGTCGCTGCTGACTCCGGGGGTTGACAGCGGTTTTGTCGATCGCGCTTTAGAAAGATTGACGAAGGTAGCCTGGTATTTAGACTCCGATCCGGTAACATCTTTAGCCAGGTTTAAAGAAGAACCTTCGATCAACAAAATTATCACCGAGGAGAAGGAACAAGTCGGGGTAGTATTGGCGAAAGAAGATTTGCGAACTCGCCGGGATAGCATTTTTGCCAAAAAATTCTTTACCTTAGTTTCTAATATCGAAAGTCCCGGAGATGTAGACGACAACCCGGATGAGGTGGCGTTGTGCGCGATCGACTTTGACGATGCGACGGTGAATGCTTCTACCGACGCAGCCCCGGAATTAATCGAGAGAATTTTTAACAATAGCGGCGAATCGGGGAAGTTTCGCACCTACCGGAATCGGTTGTTATTTTTGGTGGCAAATCGGCTAGAATTAGAAACTGCGATCGACAATGCCAGAGAATATAAAGCTATTCAAAATATTCTCAAAAGTCAGAATCGGCTGGCAGATTTATCGGGAAGCCAGCAGAAGCAATTGAAGGAACGGGAAGGCGCAAAAGATATAGCTGTGAGAGTATCTTTGACTAATGCTTACCGCCATTTATTTTATCCTTCAAATGACCAAGTAAAAGCACCGAAAGGATTGATGCACTACACTCTTACCGCCCAGGATGCGAGTATGGTGAAAGGCAAAAACAACCAGCAAGATGTGATTCTTAAAGCCCTAAAAGATTGCGGCAAGATTCGCCCGGAAGAAGCTAAACCTTTCGCCCCGGCTTTTATCCTGCAAAAAGTGTGGCCTGCGGGGTTGGATAGTTGGACGACTAAGGCGCTGCGCGATGCTTTTGCTAAGGATTGGAGTTTGAATATTCTCCTTGATGCGGAAGTTTCGATGCTGCGGGAGACGATTCGCGACGGTTTGAAAATGGGCAGTTGGGATATGAAAGTCGGGGAGAGACTATTTATCAAAACCGATGATAGCGTGTTGGCACTGCCGGAGACGATCGAATTTAGCGATCGCGCCTCCCTATACAAGCGCGGCATTCTCGAACCTCCAGCGCCCAAAGAAGTGGAACTCAGCGCTCAATTGATGCCCAGTGCAGAAGCGGCAAAACCCGTGCGGGTGAGGTGGAAAGCGAAAGGAGCATTGACGGTTAGTTTGTATCAAGATAATACTTTAGTGCCGGGAAATTTCTTCCCTTCCGATGAGTATGACGCCACCATTGTTAATAACACTATGTTTCGTGTGGTGGCCGATTACGGTAACGGTGAGACAGCAGAAAAAACAACCAATGTCAATCTAAATCCTCAAGTTCCTACCGTGGGAGAGATCACAAATCCTCCTTATGTTGTGGAAACGCTACCGGGGACTTTGTGGGAGGCGAAACCGACGGTTATCGAAATTGACGGCACGATAAGTGCGGTATTTACGGGATTGGGCGATCGCATTAGCGACTACAAAGTGCAAGGCATCGAAGTGCTAGAATTGTCTGTGGATCAAGTAATGGATTATCGTAAATTGGGAACGGCAATTGCCCTATTGCAGCGGTGGCAACCGCAAATCGATCAAACCGTAACCATTCAAACCGGCGACCAATTTGTGCGGCTGGAATATCAAGGGGCGTTGCGTGGATTTCAGAGCTTTTTCTCGACTATCAACAGTTTGTTGAACAGTCCCGACGCGCAAGCAGAGGTTAGTTTGAAACTCGCCTTAGAATTCAATCCAGCTTTGTCAGCAAGTGCCTCGGACATTAATAGTATAAAACAAACGCTCGATCGCAATCCAGTAGAGCGTTTAAATTTAACGGCAAGGGTGATATATTGAAATGTAGGGGCGGGTTAACAAACAATATGTGGCAAAAATTAACAATCTCAAAAACCCGCCCCCACCCCACGGTAATTTGAGATGTAGGGGCGGGTTCACCAACAATATGTGGCAAAAATTAACAATCTCAAAAACCCGCCCCCACCCACGGTAAATCCCAATCTACCTCTTTTAACATACTAGCATAATACATAGACCGGGGCGGGTTTTTGAGATGGTTGGTTGATTGCGGAGATGGTTGGTGAACCCGCCCCTACAGGAATTGCGATCGAACATGATATGATGTGTAAATTAATTATTGTATTGAAATGTAGGGGCGGGTTAACCAACAATATGTGGCAAAAATTAACCATCTCAAAAACCCGCCCCTACCCCACGATAAATCCCAATCTACCTCTTTTAACATACCCGCATAATACATAGGCCGGGGCGGGTTTTTGAGATGGTTGGTTGATTGCGTAGATGGTTGGTGAACCCGCCCCTACACGAATCGCGATCGATCGGACATGATACGATGTAGAGATTGATTGTTGTATAATTAGTGCCATGTAGGGGCGGGTTCTACCAACCATCTACGCCTCAAATAAAATATTTCCTAAACCCGCCCCGCCCATAGCTCATGCAAGAATTTCAATTACGAGTTTTACCGATAGATAATAACAACTTCGCTTTGGAACTATACCAATGTGCTTACAAGAAAGCGGGAGAGAAAAAACGTCCTGCTGCTAAAAAATTGGGGCGACTCAAAGGAAATGCTCTGGTTTTAGCCAGACAAACAATTTATGCAACTCTCAAAGCGAATAATTACGACCCGAAAAGTTTATCTCAGCAGCGACAAACTCCTTATATATTATCAGAAGAATCGGGGGTGAGTTTGGCGCTTTTATTTCAATCGCTGCAACCGCTATCGAAAACCGAACGAATTGCGAATATTGCAGAAGGGATTATGGCGATGAGTAATGAAGAGGCACATTATTGGTTTGGAAAAATTGCCAATGGCAATCGTTCAAATGCTTTGAAAGCTTTGCGAATTTTATTGGGAGATTGAAATTGTGAAAGTAGCGGATTTGACGTATCTACTCGTTTCCAGGCTCTGCCTGGTAACGCATATCAGGAGGCTCTGCCTCCAATCTTTCCCAGCCACAAACGAGGCAGAGCCTCTAGACAGGGGTTCCCAGGCAGAGCCTTGGAACCAGTTAAACCCGGTTTCTCTGGTGGTAGCGCATTCTTGTCCCCCCCGAGTGTAGGGGCGGTGCCCCCGTGCCCGCCCTCTTGTTAGGGGGGATCGAGACTTCGATACAAACAAGCAAAATTTATGAGGAGATTAATTTTATGAAAGTAGCTGATTTGTCAAACGAAACTTTAGCCAAAATTAAAACAGTGCGCTGGGATGGGATTATTGAGAAGCATGAAGGGCCGTTTAGATGGGAGTCTGAATTTAGATACGCCGCAGCGGAATTTATGGAAATTGAGGGGCGGTGGGTGTTGTTGCCGATTGAAGCATTGCATCACCAAAATATCACGATTTTGCGGACAATTTGGAGTGCGGATGGCAACTCGCTGACTCTGTTTCTTAAGGATACAACTTTTGAGGATCACTGGTCGGCATCTGGATATATGGCTGTGTGCGATCGCCCAAAAGGAGAAGAGTTTTTCTTGGCAGTATTGTACCACGAATGGTTTATCATTGAAAAGACGGAGGTATTTGAAAGTTGAGCGAGAAATTTTGGGATAATACCAATGCACATATAGCAATCCTAAATCATTCTCATAATTATTGTAGGGGCAATCCCCCCGTGGTTGCCCGATAGATAGGGGGTAGGCACGGGGAGTAGGGGTAGCACTACCCCTACAAATTTATCTGAATCATTTAGGATTGCTATAGGAGTTGGGAATGAGTCCTTTTAGGGGCTGGCTAGGAGGCACAACCCGGAGATCCCCCCTAGCCAAGGGCGGGCACGGGGGCACCGCCCCTACGAAGGGGGGGGACAAGATTTCAAGTCTAAGTCCCCCTTATTAAGGGGGATTTAGGGGGATCGAGAATTGTGGCACATAACAAATAACCAATAACAAATAACCAACAACCAACAACCCAAAAATCATGCGCCCTCACCTCTTCATCGAGAAAATCATGCCCGTAAATCTGCTCAACGAGCAGGTTTATTACGAACACGGCGGCAATCCATTTAAAGGATTGCATCGCTGGTATTCGCGCAAACCTTTATCGTTTTCTCGCGCTTCGGTGTTGGGGTCGATTTTACCTGCAGATATCTCTCCAGAAGAGTTTGAATATTTGCTGGGATTGGAACCGGGGAAGGAAATTAAACTCTACAAAACTCCCCCCTCTTCGGTGCGAATTAAAAAGGTTCATGACTATTGCGAGAAGGTGTGGGGGAATCGCACGCCGACGATTTTAGATGCGTTTGCGGGTGGGGGAAGCATTCCGTTTGAGGCGGCGCGGTACGGGTTGAATGTGTTGGCGTCGGATCTCAATCCGGTGGCGGTGGTGACGATGAAGGCGGCGATGGAATATCCGCTGAAATTTGGCCCGGATTTGCAGGAGGATATTGATAAATGGGTGCAATGGGTGGGGGATGAAGCCGAGAAAAGATTAACTGAGTTTTTCCCTTCTTTACCGGGGGAAACGGTGCAGAATTATTTGTGGGCTCATACGGTGGTTTGTCCGAGTTGTCAGTCGGTTGTGCCGTTGAGTCCGAATTGGTGGTTGAGTAAGACGAGTAATTATGCAGGAAAGGGAGAAATCCGAAAAGTTACAAGTGATTGGTATGCGGTGAAACCAATTCCTAACTTGGAACAGAAGCGGGTTGATTTTGAGTTGGTGAAGGGGAAGAAAGGCAAGGAATCGACTATTAAAACGGATGCGGGTGAGTACGATCCGAGTGTTCATAACACGATTAGCAGAGGTGTGGGTAAATGCCCCAATTGCGATACCGTGATAGAAAATAGTGTTATTATGCAAGCTGCTAAAAAACGTTTAGGTTATCAATTATATGCAGTAGCCTATAAACAAGGTCAAGGAAGTCTAGAATTTAGAATTCCTACTCAAATTGATATCACCGCGATAGAAAAAGTGGAAAATTGTTTTTATAAAACTATAGAAAATTTACACCATCAAAATTTAATCCCAATTGAATTAATTCCTGAAGGCAAAGATTTGGATGAGCAAATCAGAATATTTTGCCCGACATGGAAAGATATGTTTAATCCCCGTCAGCTTTTAACGCTTGTCACTTATGTAGAAATTATCAACGAAGCTAAGGCGCTGCTAAAGGCTGAGTACGAACCGGAGAAGGTAGAGGCGATCGCAACTTATCTAGCTTTGGTTTTAAATAGATGTGTTGATGCTAATTCTCGCTTAACTCATTGGAGTGGAACTACGTCACAAATTCAGCTTGCTAGCGGACAACACGCATTAAACTTAATGTGGAACTATCCTGAAGTTAATGGGATTAACCGCTTATGGCATTGGTGTGTAGATGCCTTGACATCTGATTATACAAAACTCTGTGCTTTATTCGGCACAAAACCCCACTCAACTGGCTTAGCCGGCATCGAACAATACGACCCAAAAACTATCCAAATCAATGCCGTATCAGCCGATAGCCTCTACCACATTCCCGACAAATCCGTCGATGCCATTATCACTGATCCGCCTTACTATGGCACCATCCAATATGCCGAAATTTCCGACTTCTTCTACGTCTGGATGAAGCGCACATTAGGCGATATATTCCCCGATTTATTCTACTCAGAACTCACCGACAAAGATAGAGAAGCGGTAGCCAACCCGTCGCGTTTCCGCAACATGGGCACATCCCCCGACGAACTCGCCAAACAAGATTACGAAGCAAAAATGGTGCTAGCTTTTAGCGAATATTACCGAGTTTTGCGCGATGACGGCGTGATGACAGTCCAATTCAACCACAAAGAATCCGGCGCGTGGGACGTACTCACAAAATCCCTCATCGATGCCGGTTTCGAGATTACCGCATCTTGGGCTGTCAGTACCGAAAACCCGCAAAACTTGCACCAAGCGCATAAAAACTCGGTTTCTAGTACAGTGCTCCTCGTCTGTCGCAAACGCGATCCTAACGCCGCCCAAGCTTGGTGGGATGATTTGCGAGTTGAAGTCAGCAACCAGGTTTTTATGAAAGCCCCAGAATTAGAGGAAGCCTTGCAAGTGACTACTCCAAGCGGACTAAAAAAAGGCCCAGGCATCAACCTCTACCTGAGTGCCTTTGGCCCGGCTTTAAATGTGTTCAGCCGTTCCTATCCCATCCTCAACAGCAGCGGCGAAGAAGTGCGCCCGGAAGTTGCTTTTGCTGAAGCCAGGAAAGCCATTGCAAACTATCGCTTCCGCAAACTTGCACAAACCGATACCGCCGGATTTGACGCCCTGACGCAGTGGTATTTCCTGGCGTGGGATGCCTTCGGCGCTGTCGAGTTCCCCTTCGATGAAGCGCGACAACTCGCCCTCGCCGTCGGCGGTTTCAACGTCGTTGATTTAGCAAAAGTCTACAAATTAATTGACTCGACTAGCGGCACTTGCAAATTTTTGACACCGAAACAGCGGCTGAAAAAAGGAGCTTTTTCGGTCAATCCGCAAGATTTTTCGATTACCTATTTAGTGGATGGATTGCACGCGATTATCGGTTTGTATCAGGAGGACGGAGATATTCAAATCGTGCGCGAGTTTATGAAAAAAACCGCTTTGACTGATAACGATAATTTCATGCGGGCGATAGAAGTGGCGCTGAAAGTGATTCCGCGTATTGGGGATGAGAAGAAACGCATCCCGGAGGAGAAGGCTTTGTTAGATTTGTGGTTGGCGATGGATGAGATTAAGGCGAAGGTTGTTTATCAACAGATGGAACTTCCGTTTGAGGGACAGTTGAGTTTAGATTTGGGTTAGGTCAATTTAAGGTCAAACCCGCAGTTCGGCTTCAGGCAAAAACCGCAGTCCGGCAGTCCGGCAGGGAATGAATTCCCTGCCTCAAAGCGAAAGTCCTCTGAAGAGGACTGAATAATTTCTAGTATTTAATAATTATGATTTAATAATTATGATTTAATATAATATTAAATATTAATAATATTGTCTGCCACAAGTGACAAAAGAGGGATGATAGGAATAACTCATCAGTCCTCTTTAGAGGACTTTCGCTATTAGCCAGGGAATTCATTCCCTGGCGGACTGTGGGAAAGCGCATTGTTTATCGATCGGAAATCTGGAACCAAATTACTGGAGGTATCGATGAATCCTGAACAACCCGCCCTCTCACCCCTGCATCAAAAAATCGATGCTGGTGTTAAAAAGGCGATCGCACAGGCGATCGAGAAACACCGCCGACTCGGACAATCAATTAGTATTTGGCAAGATGGAAAAGTCGTGACACTTTCTGCTGATGAGATTCCACCTCTAGAAAAAGATATTATATCAAGTCCGGTTGATTAATGCTTGTACAATTTGCCATCTCGTAGGGGCGGGTTTTACCAACAATAATTGCCTAAGATTAATTATCTCCTAAACCCGCCCCCACCCAAGGATAAAAACCTAACTAACAAGAGAAGAGATCCCCCCTAGCCCCCCTTAAGAAGGGGGGGACAAGAGTGTTCAAAGTCAACCCCTACTCCCCTTCTTAAGGGGGATTTAGGGGGATCGAGGATTGCGGCATATAACTAATAACTAATAACATGAATTTACAAGATTATCCCTGGCGCATCAGCTATTCGAGCAACGAAAATAACCCGATCGCCGATTTCTACATTCCCGCGCTAGAATGTGCTCTACAGTACGATCGCAAATCCGGCTTTTTCAACAGCGCCATCCTCAGTAAAGTAGCGCAGGGATTGGGCGCCATGCTGCACAATCAAGGGCGGATGCGGTTAATCATGGGCTGTCAATTCAGCCCGCAAGACTTGCAAGCTATCCAACAAGGTTACGCCCTCCGAGATGCAGTTACCATGCGCCTCGATACCGATTTACAGCCGCCCAAAACCTTCGCCCAACTCAAACATTTTGAAATCCTCAGTTGGCTGATTCAAAACAGTTATCTCGATATTAAAATTGCCGTTCCCCTCAAATCTAACGGCTTACCAATAGATACTGAAAGTTTACTCGATCGCCAGCATATTTTTCACGAAAAAGTCGGCATTTTTACCGACTGTAACGGCGCACAATTAGCCTTTAGCGGTTCCAATAACGAATCTCTCAGCGGTTGGGAAAGCAACGTTGAATCTTTCCACGTTTATTGTGCTTGGGAAGGCGGTCGAGATGCAGAACGAGTTTCTGAAGAGATTTTTCGGTTTGAACAGTTATGGAACAATTTATCGCCGAATGTGCGCGTTTTTGAAGTGCCGGAAGCGGTGAAAAATAAGCTGTTACAATACGCGCCCAGCAGTAAACCTGTGTGGAATCGGGAG
The DNA here is from genome assembly GCF_036700475.1 of Microcoleus sp. T2B6. NCBI lineage: Bacteria > Bacillati > Cyanobacteriota > Cyanophyceae > Oscillatoriales > Microcoleaceae > Microcoleus > Microcoleus sp. T2B6. The sequence continues at coordinate 20,414 of NZ_JAUBOZ010000022.1, forward strand.
GAAGGTTCGGCAGCGGATTTTGTAGCGGATGTAACGGATGTAACGGATGTAGCGGATGTAACGGATGAGGAAGGTTCGGCAACGGATTTTGTAACGGATGTAACGGATGTAACGGATGTTAGGAGTCGGGATTTAGGAGGAGGTGTTGGGGATTTGGAGTTATCTCAAGATTATGCTAAATTTGAACCGCTTCTCAATTTGTATGCTTCGCCGAGTTGTCTCGATTATTGTTTAAAATCAATTCCGATCGCACCTTGGCCGCATCAGATTAAAATATTGCGTAGAGTGGCGGCAAATTTTCCGAAAAGTTTCTTAATTGCGGATGAAGTTGGATTGGGAAAAACTATCGAAACTGGGTTGATTCTCCGTTACTTGCTTGTCAGCCAAAAAGTCAAACGTGTGTTAATTTTAGCACCCGCTAGCATTCAGCCGCAATGGCACGAAGAATTGCGCGAAAAATTTAATTTGCATTTTTGGAGTTACAACAAAGGTGAATTAAAAAATTCCTATGGGGAGAGGAGTCAGTCAGGGGAGGAAAATATTTGGAATTCCCAAAATCTCATTTTAGCATCATCTCATTTAGTCCGTCGGAGCGATCGTACAAAACAGCTTTTAGACGCGCAACCGTGGGATTTGGTGATTCTGGATGAAGCGCATCACGCCCGCCGCCAAAGCCCGCAAAACCGCAAGGAAACTCCGAATCGGTTGTTACAGTTAATGCAGCAGTTGAAAGAAAAAAGCCGATCGCTATTGTTATTATCCGCCACGCCGATGCAGATTGATGCGATCGAAGTTTTCGATTTATTGCACCTTCTCGGACTCCGGGGACATTGGTCTTATGGTGAGAATTTCTGCAATTATTTTAGCACATTGTCGGAAAAGCCCGATCGCCAAACCTTGAATTTTTGGCAACTGATGTCTGTAGATTACTTCCAGCAAGGAGGTTCGCCCTGTGCTCGGTTGCAGCAATATTTCCAAAAGAGCGATCGGCTACTATATTATAAGTTGCGCGATGTGTGGGAAAAAAACCAGCGAGTCAACCCCAAACAAGTTGCTGAAGACACGGATTTTATCGCCGCTTCCCGCCAATATTTGACAGTCAATACTCCCCTCAAAGATTTGATGTTCCGCCACACCCGCGACACTTTGCGCCAATACTATCAGCGGGGATTGTTGGATCGCGATATTCCCCACCGCGCAGTCCGAGATAATGCGATTACATTAGAAAATAAGCGCGAAGTCCCGCTTTATCTCGCCGTCAGTAATTACGTGCGCCACTTTTACAATCTAGCGCAAAAAGACAACCGCAAAGCGTTAGGATTTTTGATGACTCTTTACCGCAAACGCCTGACAAGTTCGTTTTATGCCATCCGCGAATCCTTACAGCGCCGCCTCGATGGAATTAGCATTACTGAGGATGATTTTCAGGATTTAGATGAGGCGGATGATGTGATTTTGGAAGGAATGGAATCTTATTTTGAACCAGCAGATCCTGAAGAAATTAAGTATTTAGAAGATTTACTTTATCAGTTCGAGAATACAGGCGAAGATAGCAAGCTTTCGCATTTTATCACAATTTTGCGTCAAGAACTAATCCAGCGCGAAAGTGCGATCGTCTTCACGCAGTACACCGACACAATGGATTATATCCGCAGCGCTTTACAACAATTATATGGTGCTCAGATTGCTTGCTATTCCGGGCGCGGCGGAGAATTGTATCAAAATGGCCAATGGCGAATTTTTCCGAAAGAACTAATCAAAACCAAATTCCGAGAAGGAATCATCAAAATTTTACTTTGTACCGAATCCGCATCGGAAGGGCTAAATTTGCAAACTTGCGGCGTTTTAATCAACTACGATATGCCTTGGAATCCCATGCGAGTCGAACAACGCATCGGCCGACTCGATCGCATCGGCCAGATTTATGATACCGTCAGAATACACAATTTTTACTATGACGGAACGGTAGAGGCGAAGGTTTACAAGAAATTGCGCGATCGCATCGATGCTTTTCAAACCGTGGTCGGCAATTTGCAACCGATTCTCGCAACAGTTCCCACTTTCATCGAACAGGCTGTGATGAGTGCAGATCCCGAAGAAGAGGGCGTTTTGTTGGGAGAGTTCGATCGCATTTTAGACGCGCCGCCTCGCGGCCCTGCCCTCGATGAAATGGTAGCGATGGATGTAGAATCAGACTTGCAAGAAATCCGTCAACCTTTGCCGCCGACTTCTCTGTTTCCTGAAACAATCGAAAATTTGTTTGTCAATTCTTTGATTTTAAAACACATTGGCGCGAGTTTCAACAAATCGGAAAATCGCACTTGGCAGCTTAACTATAAAAGTCGCGATTATTATATCACATTTTACCCGGATATCTTTGACGAAAATGCTTCACTGCAATTGATGAGTTTTGGCAATCCGTTGTTTGAAGAAATGCTAAGTGCGATCGCCCTTGTGTTAAAGTGATATCTTGCACCAATTTCCATAAGCCTTTTCTGAACAGGCAAGATGCCTGTTCCACAAAGAATTAATTTTCTTGTGGAACAGGCATCTTGCCTGTTGCTGACATTTGTGTAATATCTCAGTCCAATAGTCCTTAATCGAATATGTTTAGTTTATTTCACTTTTGGCACTTTTAGGACTAAACTACTTTTAATGACGATCGTCCTTTTTCTTTAATTTGCACAATGTCTTCAGAAACAAACTCAGCGGCTCAATCTACAACTGGTGCAGATGCGATCGATGTTGCGATCGCCTCTGGAATCGACTTTGACGGTACTCCGATTCCGCAAGCAAAATTAGACCTCTACAAGCAAGTGATGGGATTAGAAGCCGGCAGACAGCGCAGTGGCGTGTCAAATACAATGCGATCGCGCATTGTCCGAATCGGTGTCAAACATCTGCCCCAAAACGAACTCGATAAAATGCTAGTTGCTGCTGACTTCGCACCGCTGAAAGATAAAGAAGTTGCGTTTTATTACGGTGGAAAGTAGAATTATCTACCCTTCTAGACAGATGAACAGTCATCCCCGGATCGGTCAAACTTGGGACAAATCCTAGCAGAAGGTCAGTTTATGAGCACTAACGGAAATGCCGTCATCAGCAACCTCGAGTATGATTTGTTAACAGTTTTGCAAAACAAGTCTGAAGCTTTGAAAGCCTACGATACTTACATGAAAGATGCTCAAGAAACCGGTTCTCAGCCTTGTGCTGAACTGTTTCAAAAATTGCAGCAAGCTGACATGGAGCACGCGCAGGAAATTCGGCAGCACCTTCAACAGGTAATGCAGCACGGCAAGATGTAAAGCTGGTGCAACTCGCTATGCAAGTTATGAGTTAAGTAGTAGCAGCTAGGAGTTAAAGAGTTTGGGATTCACAACTCATCTTCAATTCCTTAAACTCTCTCTCTACCGAGCGATGAAAACATCAATCTGAGCGCTTGAACAATGTCGCTTAGAACTCTTAATTCATAACTAGCAAGTCGTGACACCACTTCTTAAAACTTCAGCTACGGGTAGGGACTTAGGCTTTGCTTAAGTCCTTACCTATCTAGCCGTACAGCTTATAAAATCTCCGGTTTTAAAGTGCGTTCCATCAGCGATAAAACGGCTTGCTCGGCAGTAATTTCACCATTTAATAAGCGATAAACTTGACGAGAAACGGGGACTTCAATTTCGCGCCGCTCCGCCAAATCAATCAACACATTAGTAGTATTGACCCCCTCAGCCGTGCTCTGCAATTCGTGCAAAATTTGCTCTAAAGATTTGCCTTCAGCCAATCCGAAACCAACCCGATAATTGCGCGATAAAGGACTGTTGCAAGTAGCAAGCAAATCTCCTAAACCAGACAAACCGTAAAAAGTTTCTGCGCGAGCTCCCAAACGAACTCCCACCCGAATCATTTCCGGCAAAGCGCGAGTCAGCAAAGCAGATTTAGCATTAGTTCCTAATTGTAAACCGTCGCAAACTCCAGCGGCGATCGCAAATACATTTTTCAAAGTTCCACCTAACTCAGTCCCCAGCGGGTCTTCATTCACATAAACCCGAAAAATATCAGAACTGTAAATATTTTGCACTTGCTTGGCCGCCGCTAAATCCAAACTCGCCGCAACCGTAGCGGCCGGCAAGCCCTGCTGAATTTCTTCGGAAAGATTAGGGCCAGAAAGTACCACTATTGAATTGTTAGGAAACGCATTTTGCCAAATTTGAGATGGAGTGCGCGTACTGGCCGGGTCTAAACCTTTGGTGACAGTAACTATAATTGTACTGGGACTTAACTGTAAAGCCAAAAGTCGATCGACCGTTGCTCCAACTCCTTTCATCGAAACTGCGGAAACAACAACATCCGCACCTGTTATAACTGATTCTAGATTAACAGAACTGCTGCGCGACCACAAATTAACTCGAGATCCTTTTTTGTCTCCCAGATTTGCCAGTGCCGAACCCCAAGCACCTCCGCCTAATATTGTCAAGCTTGCCATAGAATTTAGTTTAATGAACTCAGATTTTACACCATTCTCAAGAACGGGCTAGAAGCCCGTTCCACAAGAAGATTGAATTTTTTTGTGGAACAGGCATCTTGCCTGTTCCTGACATTAGTGCAAGAAGATTGAATGTTTTTGTGGAACAGGCATCTTGCCTGTTCCTGACATTAGTGCAAGAAGATTGAATGCTTTTGTGGAACAGGCATCTTGCCTGTTCCTGACATTGGTGCAATAACATTGAGTTTTTTTTGTGGAACAGGCATCTTGCCTGTTCCTGACATTGGTGCAAGATGTGAGATGAACGAAACAAAAACTCCCCTCCTACAAACGCGGCCGCAATCCATAATGACGGTAACGCCAATAATCTCGTAAAATGCGATCGTGATCGAAACACAATTCACGAGGAATCTGCCAAGATTCAAAAATTTGTAAACTTTTAGCATCGTCGGCGGCTTGAGGTTCGCCCGTTGCAGAAGCCAAGAATACAATACTAATAGTGTGTTGCCGCGCGTCGCGATTTGGATCAGAATAAACGTAAAATTGCTCAATTAATTCTACATTCAAACTCGTTTCTTCTAAAGCTTCGCGTTTGGCCGCCGTTTCTACCGATTCCCCGTAATCAACAAAGCCACCGGGAAGTGCCCAGCCGTAGGGAATATTGCGGCGTTCGATGAGTATGATCGGGCGATGGGGGCGATCGGCTAATTCGATAATAATATCAACTGTAGGAGCGGGATTTCTATAAGTCATATGCGAAGGAAGAAGGAAGGCACGATACGGATTTTGACACGGATAGACGGATTAATTTCAACAGGTTCGGAGTTCCTTCTTCCTGCTGAATTATGCTAAACCGCGAATGAGTACGCGCTGCTTTTGCAAAACCTCTGCATAAAGCTTTTCCAACTCAGTAATATTCTGACTGAGAGTGTACCGCTCCATCGCCCGTTGGCGTGCTTTTTGACCAAGCAGCATTCCCAACTCAGGATGGTCGCAAAACAGTGGCAGCAAGGTTTGCAACTGACTTCGTACCCGCTGAGTGTTCAAAACTATCCCTGCGCCGTCCTCCAAGGCCTCGCCGTCAGCACCGGCATCGGTTGCCAAACAAGCTAAACCGCAGGCCATCGCTTCCAGCAACGACAGCGACAGTCCCTCCACCAAAGAAGGCAAAATAAATACGTCAGCACCCCGGAGGATTTCGATCCGGCGTTCCTCCTCGGCAACAAATCCGAGCCACACAATGCCATCATCTTCGCCGTAAAACAGTTGCAGCGAGGCGGCAAGGGGCCCGTCGCCTACGATCGCCAATACGTTCCCAGGGCCAAAATTACAGTGTTTCCAGGCCTTGAGCATCGACTCGACATTTTTCTCCTGGGCAATGCGCCCTTGGTAAACAAAAATTCGATCGGCCTTTAATTCCGACTTCAACCCCGAAGGCCCTGGAGAATATTTAACAGCATCCACGCCGTTGGGAATCACAGCCACCCGTTCCTGTGGCACTCCCAACTTCACCAATATATCCCGCTGAATCTGAGAAAAAACGATCGTCGAGTCGTAGTTCGCCAAAAACGGAGCGTACAGTTGATACATCAGGTGTTGGGTTCCCGATGTCAAATTCCGCAATTTGCGATCGAACGGCGGGTGAAAAGTCGCCACCAGAGGCAAATTCAATTCTTGACAAATTTCCGGCAGCAAAAAGTCTAGGGGCGAAAGCGTCAGGGAAGCGTGAACCACATCGGGTTTCAGCCGCCGCAGAGATTTCATCAGCACTGTGCGGGACTTGAGAGTGGGAATCGTATAAATTTGCGATTTGTAGTGACAGGGTAAAGAGACTTCGTTGCAACTGGCGGACGAAAGCGAAGTGGTATATGAGGTTTGAGTAATTCCCTTTCCCCATGAACCATTTGCCATACTCCACCCTGTATTGTTCCTGTCCAGTGAGTCCGCCTCTTGGGCAAAGTGCAGGAAACTGACCTGGTATCCCCGGTCTAATAGTGCGTTGGTGACTTCCCTGGAGTAAGTGACGTTACCGCAAAAAGGTGATTTTTTTCCTAGCCAAGCGATGTGCATTCCAGTAAATCAGAGTTTGTTATTTTTTAGATTCGATCGACTTTGCTATTACTGCTACGGAAAATATACCAGGTTAAGACACCCCCAGCCATCGCTAATCCTGCTAAAGCCAAAAATACTGTTGGCAAACCCAGAAATGTTTCTGCTACCCCGGCCAAAGCCAACGGTAAACTCAAAGCGATATTAGTGGCATTGTTTTGCAGCCCGAAGACTTTTCCCCGCATTTCTTCTGGGGTTTCTGCTTGAATTGTAGTCTGCATCGGCACTCCCACCAATGAGGCAAATAAACCCAACAGGGTAATGAACAGCACCGATAGCCACAAATGGTCTGTAAATGCAGAAAGGCCCATCAGAGCAAGTGCCATGCCAACAGATCCGATTAAACTCAGTTGGGAGTGAGAAAATTTATGGCCGAGATAGCCGACTGTCGTCGCCCCACCAGCCATGCCAACGCCTACCGCCGCCAGCAAAAAGCCAAATTGTGATGCTTTCATACCGGGGAGGATTTCTGCCAGCCGAACTGCTAGAACTGCCAAGGCTGCAAAAATGGAAAATAGAATAATTAGTTGAATTAAAGCATTGCGGACTTTCGGTTGATCGTTGATGTAACGCAGGCCGTCTCGCAAATCTGCTAGGGGGTGCGGCGGTTCGTGTTCGACTTCGTTTTTTTCGCCTGTTTGCATCGACAGCAAGAGCACTCCGGCGAAGGCGTAACTTCCCCCTACTACTAATTCTTTGCCGATGCCGAGTCCGCCGCCGAGGTTGGAAAATAGGGTGTCGGCTAAAGCTAGTAAGGGTTCTCCCACTGCGAAGCCAATAATCACCGAACCCATCATGGTTGTGGTGTAGAGGGAGTTTGCCGATAGCAGGTGGCGGCGTTCCACAATTAGGGGAATCACTGACTGTTCTGCTGGGGCGAAAAATTGAGTTAGAGTCGAGACTAGGAATGTCACTAGCAGCAGCAAGCAGAATCCCAGCGGCAGTTGACCGAGTTCCCACCCGTCAGAAAGCCACAGCAGCACGGGCAATGTTAAAACAAAGCCTCCCCGCAGCAGGTTTGTGGCGACGAGCACTGCTTTTTTCGACCACCGATCGACATACACGCCTGCGGCGGCCCCGAACAGCACTGCGGGAATGGTAAAGGCGATCATGATTGCCGATACCCACCTGCTGATGGTTTGATCTGGCGCTTGAAAGCGGCTGGCCACGAGGGCGATCGTCAGTACGAGATAAACTTTATCTGCTAGTTGGGAAAAAACTTGCCCACTCCACAATGCTAGAAAATTGGGGTTTTTGAGCACTGGCAGAAATCCCGTTTGTTTTTCGGGAATTTCGGCTACTGCTTCGGAGAGTTCTGCTGCTGGCTCTGGTGTGGGAACCGGGGGGATTGCTTCGGGGTGTGGGCTATTGCCGTTGTTCCCGTCTGGTGCTGGAGTGGTGGGGTATTTATCCATTTCTGGGTCTGGGACGTTGCTCCATTGTCGATCGGCCAAGACCGGCTCGGAGCGAAAATCGGGAAAATTTTCTCGTTCTTCCATTTTGTGGTGGGTCACAGCTAATACAGATATTCTCAAATCAGAATCAGACAGTCGCATCATAGGATTTGGGGTGGATGGCCTGGGATGGTGCAGGTTGGGGGGATGGGAATTTGAAATTGAGGTGTTAACCCCTAAGTTTATTAATCTCGTAACTTTATCTTTATCTATTATCTGATGTCGCAACAACCTTGAGAATTTACCTGAAAAGACCGGCAGGTTCGGGTATCCGGCAGGCTGGGGGTGCGATGTACGATCGCCCCTTCACCTATTTAAATCCACACTCAAAATTTAAAACTCAAAACTCTCTAGGTAGGTGTCTATCGAGCTTCCCGATCGAATCGTGCAACCTAAATGATACTGGGCATATTGTCGCAAAATATTTTCTACTGATACCCAAGTTGTTCGATCGGCAATCCCCTCTCCTAGTTCTGGACTAGCCAACTGTTGCAACGCTGCTAATTCCTTAGCATTTATCTCGAAATTTGTCAAGTGTTTGCTGCCATTCGTTTGCCGGGAACGGGAAGCGGATTTGTATAAGCTACCGATTTCTGAAGAGAGTTCTGCTTCTAGGTTAGCTAGCTCGGACAAGCTGAAGGTTCCCCCAGAGGGTATACTAAACCCGGTTTGCCAGTTGGGATCGGTGAAATTTGGGATGAGCGGGTGTCTGGTGGCGCAGCAGACTTGGACTTGCGGCGCGAGGCCGGCTAAGGCTAGCAAGTGAAAAATGCCGTGGGCGAGGTGAGCAATCAGCACGGCGGCAGATTGGATTTCTGTGCGATCGGACAAACGTTCCAAACGGCTCAAATGTTCGCCCAGCAACCAAAAGAGTTCTTCTTGGGGCTCATCGGAAAGGGCACTGGCGATCGCCAATTCTGCCAGATATTGCGCCGCTGAGAGTTTTCCGAGGTTGCGGCTCAAACCCGGATGGGATTCTACGGTGTCGGCTTGGGTAATTTTGTCGAGCGATCGGCCTTTGGCAATTAGCAATTCGTTGACAACAAATAATTCGCTTCTGCCGCCAATGGTCGATCGGTGTTTGCGAACACCCGGTGCGACGGCTCGAATTAAGCCGAATTCCCGCGTCAAAATTGTCAGCACTCGATCGGATTCCCCCATCGGCGCACTCTTAAGATTGATTCCAGTTGCTTTGTAAGTTCGAGTCACTCGATTTTAGATTTTAGATTTTAGATTTTAGATTTACAAGGACAGTAGCAAAAACAGTCCGCAACGCAGAACTTTTATTAGATACTCGTTACCAGGCTCTGCCTGGTAACGCAGATCCGGAGGCTCTGCCTCCTAATCCCAGCCGAGGCAGAGCCTCTAAATATGGGTTCCAAGGCAGAGCCTTGGAACCAGTTAAAACAATAAACTATATTTCTTTTGAGATTCTTTTTGCTAATTGATAAACTTGTAGCTGTGGGAAGTTCTCCCTATTAACTCCTTGAAACAATTGATGATAAACAATTGATTAATGACCAATGAATACAAATCATATCATTTCCGGTTACACTCATACATGATGTTGACGGTTGACTGTTGACGCCGTGAACGCCGTGAACTGGAATTTACTATTCCGATGCTAACGGATTTGATATCAACAGTTAACAGCCAACAGTCAACAGCCAACAGTTAACTGTCAACTGTCAACTGTCAACGATTGTCTAAATTATCGCGCTGGCGGAGTAATTCCGGGCCACGAGAAGTCCCCAAACGAGTTGCCCCAGCTAGTACCAAATCTAGAGCTTGTTCATGAGTACGAATTCCGCCGGCAGCTTTAATCCCAATCCGTCCCTTCGTAACTTCCTTCAGCAGTCGCACATCGTCAACTTTCGCCGGGCCAAAAAAGCCAGTGTTGGTTTTGATGTAGGCGGCACCGGCTTCCATACAAATCTCAGCCGCTAATTGTTTTTCGGCATCGGAAAGGAGCGAACTTTCGATAATTGCTTTAATGGTGAGATTAGTTTCTTCGCAAATTTGGGCTAATTCCCGGTGGAATTCGTCGATTCTTCCAGCTTTCAACAATCCTAAGTTAACGGAGACATCTAACTCTACGGCTCCATTATCTGCTGCTTCTAGAGCTTCGTAAACTTTCACCGTTGAAGTCGAAGCACCGGTGGGAAAACCTATAACTGTACAGACTTTGGGACGTTTGCCGTGCAGCAGATCAACTGCTTGTCGGACGTAGGCGGGATACACGCAAACTGTGACAAAGCCAAATCTCTCTGCTTGTTGGCAACAGTGTTCTACTTGCTCTGGCGTGGCGGTGGGGTCGATCAGGCCGTAGTCGATCAAGGGGGCAATATCGATGTCTGCCTGGTTTGCAGCCATTGCTGTTTTTTCTCCGAAGTAACTACTTTATTAAGTATGTATCGAATTTACCAATCTAAAATCTAAAATCTAAAATCTAAAATCGATCGACTTTACTCCGGGTACTAGCAAGTATAAATACTCAATTGGCTCGTAAAAACTCTTGTGGGGATTGGTTTACCAATTTATGTCAAGAAAATAATATTTGGGTATCTGCCTTTAGATACATTTTGGCTCTTTCTTTAGGTATACTTTGTTAAAAGGACTTACGGTAGAGCCTGCGTCAGCTACGCTAGGGCAGAGCCTGGTAGCGGCTACTGTTTTTACTTTTAGTAGTGCTTTAAAAACATAAAAGCCAGTGCCAAGCATGAATCATTTAGAACTCGAACAAGAAATTGGGAAGATGGCTAGAGCGATGATGACTCGCAATAGCTTAATTGGTAAGGATTTGATTGCGGATCTCAGAGGGCGGGTGTCTGTTGACAGTTTAGCTGCTTTGATGATTGTCAGTATTGAGCGTTTGATTTGGTATGACTGCGAGTCCGTGATCTGGAGTTTGAGTTATTTGATTCCTGCTGACGTGATGGAAGAAATTCGCCGGATTACTGCGCTGGTTGTTTGCCAGCGCTTGATGGGCAAGGGTTTTCTGCTGGGGAAAGATTTTAGTATTGATGCCACAGGCCAGTTGCTGTTGAGTGAGAATGCTAAAACAGCGGTTGTGGTTGCTTGAATTGGGCAAGCAGAAGTAGAAGCTATTAGCACTAGGAGATTTGCAGTTAGACTTGGGGCGCCCTAGGACTCTTTGTGTAACTGCAAACCTAATTCGGGATGCGGTAAGAGTTGCGCGATTCACGCAGAGTTAAGATTCGCAGCAGCTCTAAAAAACGATGAGTGCGGTTAGCTCAAACAGCATTTTACGAGAGGAAAATAGTTAGTTTCGATCGCAAATTGTTGAGGTTGTTACTGGCCCTGTGTACCGGCAATCGCCCTGTATCAAATTTTTCAGATTTTTAGTGGAATTACAGTTTTACTCCCGGTATGATTTCATGTAGAATCATCCCTAAGATAGATACAAAATATTATGAACTTAATTCAAAACTTGGAAGCGGCTTGGTATTACCATCTAGGTTCGCGCCACCTCGAAGCTAACGACGATCATGGTGCCCTGGCGAACTTTAACAGAGCTTTGAAGTTGCAATCAGATCATTATAAGGCTTGGTTCGGCCGAGGTATGGCTCTGGGGAAATTAGAACGGCACTTAGAGGCGCTGAAGAGTTTTGATGAGGCCTTGGCGGTGGAGCCGAATGCGAGCTTTGGCTGGCACAACCGGGCTATTGCTTTAGGAAAGTTGGGCCGCTGGTTGGACGCTCTCAACAGTTTTGACCGGGCTCTGGAGTTCAGTCCGTGCGCGGCGAGTATTTGGCACAACCGGGGACTGACGCTGATCGATATGGGGCTTTACCAGAAGGCGGTTCTGAGTTTCGATCGCTGTTTAAATTTGCACCCGGAGGCTGCTTGGGCATGGTACAACCGAGGTAATGCCCTGTTGGAACTCAAGCTTTACTATCAGGCGCTCAACAGTTTTGAGCGGGCGATCGAGTTTAAGCCTGATGACGCGAAGGCTTGGTACAATCGCGGTATAGCTGCGAACTCTATGGGACTTTACAAACAAGCAGTGGCTAGTTTTAGCCGATCGATCGCTCTACAACCGGGCAGAGCCGATGCTGTGGGCGAACGGAGAGTTGCTTTGGAGAAATTAGTAGGTTTAAATCAGAGAAATGCCAAGTTCACTCCTACATCTGAGCGTCCCTTTGAAGATTATTTAATTTGGTACAACCGGGGTGTGGAATTGGCGCGAAAAGGCTGCTACTCTGAGGCGATTGCTTGCTACGAAACAGTCTTAGAAATAACTCCTGATTTTGCTAACGCTTTTTACAATAAAGCTTGCTGTTATGCGCTACTGGGATTTGCTGATTTGGCCCTTGACAATTTGCAGCGGGCTGTTGAGTTTATCCCTAATTTATACCGAGAGCTAGCTTTAGCTGACTCGGATTTAAGCTGCATTTGGAAACAAGAACGTTTTGAAGCGCTGATCCAAGGTTGATGTTATATCAATTCCGGTTGCACCGTCCGTGATAGTTGACTGTTGACTGTTGACTGTTGGCTGTGGACAGTTGACAGTTGACAGTTGACAGTTGACAGTTGACAGTTGAAAATCTAAAATCGATTGACTGTTGACAGTTGACAAGCGAAATATTTTACAGCTAATTTCCACATCCCAGATTCATCTGTGGAGTCAATTCTCAAATCTAAAATCTACAATCTCAAATCTAAAATCGACTGGCTGTTGACTGTTGACTGGGGGTGGAAAAACTCAATGGTTGAGTGTTAACTGTTGACTCGATTTTATTATTCCGATGCAACCGCAAACGATATTACGCAAAAAACAGCTCGCCCAATTGGGGAGCTGTTTTTTTGGGCGACGCAAATTCGATCGCCCTCAAGAGTATTTGTGGAATCTTTGCTATTGCACAGAAACTCGGATTGAGGACTTGACCGGCCTCTTGGCAACTACGATTACCCGGTAAGTGCCGGATTCCGGTAGTTGAGCAAAAGTTTGACCTTCGCCTTGATCCAGGAGTTGTCCCATCGGAGATTCGATCGCCAGATCTAGATTTTTGTTGCTAGCTGTCACCCTAATTGTCTGTCCCTGCTGGCCTTGAACCGTGATGGGCTGGATTTGGTAGCCGGACATTTTGAGTTTGATTGTGGCTTGTTTTTCCTTGAATGCTATGGGAATTGCGCGATCGGGCCTATAAGTCCACTTGGCGTTAAAGTCGCGTCCAAGTACAAAGCTGGTGGTTTCACCTTTCGGGGTAACTCGCACGCGATAGATGCCGGACTCTGGCAACTGGCCCATCCACTGATTGTCTGCTTTTTCAATAACCCCCATATTTTCACCATTGGGACTGTACAGTTCGGCTGTCAGTTGTCCCGCCCACAGGGAGAGAGTGAGTTCTCGCCCTTTGACGCCTTCAAAAATATAGGTGGTGGGTTGGTTGATGGTTTCTCGGATTTCCGAGGTTGACATTCGCTCGATCGGTTCGAGGTTGGGAACTGATTCAGAGGTAACGGGTTTGTTAAGGGTTTCTGTAATTTCCGAGGCAGCCATCAGCTCGCTCGGTGCTATTTTGGGGGCTACTGGGCTGGCAAATACTGATTTTGCCGCCATCATGAGTAGCATTCCAGTCAGTAAAATTAGTTTTTTCATGTCGCACTTCCGAGGGGGGTAAGGAATTGTATATGGTTACTTGTGTTTGCCTGTTTTCACCGGATTAAATCTGGCGATCGCACAGAGGCTACAGGAGGATATAGGATACAGGTAAATATCCCGTACTGGCACAAAATCTGCTGGTAGCAAATTGGCAGTGCGGGAGCTAAGTAGTAGCCTCAATTTGTCGGGACATTTTAATGATACTCCTTACGGATAATATCATCACAGAATATTAGTAATTTGGTCTAGGAAAATTAAAGCTTTTTCCGAGGTTCTTGCTAAAGAAATGCCCACACCCAAAAAACGCGGTGTCTTGGATTCTGGATCTGCCTTGCTACTGGAAAACGGCTAGCACCGGCAGGGGGTTACTGCCCCTACTGTTCCTCTTTTTTGACGATCTCCTAATTATCTAGGGCGCTGCGAACCCCACCTTAGCATATTTGTAGCGTGTTAAACCATTTTTTGCGTAAATTTTGATCCTGTATCTTGGTAGGGCGGATTGAGTTATTGTATCTGAAAAAAACGAGTTTATCACTGCCCAAGCCGCCCTCCCACACGAGGTTAATTTGTACTACGAACCTGCCAGGATTTGCAGGTAAGCTTGTACTGTTTTGGACAACCCCATTTCTAGCGCTTCCGCAATTAAAGCATGACCAATCGATACTTCTAGTATATCAGGAATCGAGCAAAATTTAGCTAAGTTTTGCAAATTTAAATCATGTCCGGCATTCACCCCTAAACCTGCTGATTGAGCGGCTTGAGCTGCTAAGACATATTGTTGAAAAACAGATTCTACTCTCCCTTCGCGAAAAGCAGTTGCGTAGGGTTCCGTATACAGTTCTACTCGGTCTGCTCCAACTTCTTTTGCTAGCGGCATGAGAGCAGCATCTGCATCCATAAACAAGCTGACTCTGATGCCGTTGTCTTTTAATTTTTGAATGATTGGTAAGAGCCGATCGCGATTTTCTGGAATATTCCAACCGCTATCCGATGTTAGCACGTCTGGAGCATCTGGTACCAAGGTACACTGAGCCGGTTTTACGTCGCAAACTATATCCATAAATGGCGGCTGAAACGGATTTCCTTCGATGTTGAACTCAACAGTTAGCATTTTGGCTAATTCGTAAACATCGGCAGCTTTGATATGCCTTTCGTCGGGGCGGGGATGGACTGTAACGCCATGAGCTCCGGCAGCAATTACTGTTTTTGCGGCTTCCGTAACGCTGGGGATACCGATGTTTCGAGAGTTTCTGAGGAGGGCAATTCTGTTGATGTTGACGCTGAGTTTTGTCATGGGATGTTAATCTTTAAAGTTGAGATCACATCTTGCATCTTTCTCAAGAACGGGCAAGATGCCCGTTCCACAAAGAGTAGATTTTCCTGTGGGACAGGCCGGAAAGCCTGTTCAAAAAAGGAGTATTGACAATGGTGCAAGATATAAGTTGATAATACTATATTAATCGCTTTCGGGACGAAACTTTGAGCCTAGGGCGGTAGTTTTAGGGCATTGTCAGAGGAAAAATTAGCTTGTGCAAGCGGTAAACTTTCGGCAAAAAAAGCCTCCGCTATTTGCTGTTTTACTGCCAAATCTTCAAGATTTGCGATGCAGAAAAGCGGTGCGACGCGAGCGAATTGTTCACAGGAGCGGAGACATTTTATAGATGAATAAATAGTGAAGTTAATAGATACAGGATTATAGCTTAACTATCTTTACTGTGGAGCAATATCAAATAATCATTCAAAGTTTCGGGGGTTTCAGCATAGACAGAAAAAAGACTGATAGCTTGCTCGTTACTCAACTTATCCCCAAAAGTAAACTTTATTTTGTGTTTTATATACTTTTGAGCATTTGATGAATCCTGTAAAATTTGTTCAATTATTGTTACCAAAAACTCCATTTCATATTTGCCTCTAAAAGTTTTATATTGTTCACAACTGGTAAACTCATCAAGCTTTATGTTTAAAATATCTTCAGGAACTTCTAAGGCTTGTGGGAACTTGTGTTTGATGGTTTCACAATCATATTTTTGTACTACCGAGTCTAGCGTAAAATGAATAAAGTCTTTTGGTAATTTATCGACTAGATTTACACCTGTTTGGTTTCCCGTTTTATTCCTAATGTCTATCAAGCAAGCATACCAAGCGTTAATCAAAATCGTAGCTTGATGAAACTCTTGTTGTCTCTGCGTAAAAAGGCTAATACAAACTTGAAATGCTTCATCACTAACTTCTGATAAATGAAGTTCATTTTTTAGGATTTCTTTGAAAACATCTACTGAAGCGTAAAAATTTTCAATAGAATAACAAGGTGTTTCAAATATAGGTGGGTTATGAGGTGGTAAAGGTTCATTGAAATCCCTATCAATGAAAAAAGCTTTTTTGTATTTATCGTATTCCGCATGAATAGTAATAAGTCGGTAAACCTCTAATACTTTATCTCTGCCACCGCAATTTATTGGGTAATAGTTATCTGTGAAACGCTTGATTCTTGGTACATAGTAAGCATTATCATTTCCCTCAAAAAAGCAAAACAAGCCATCCTTACCTTTTTTGGTATGGAGGGCAAACTCTGCATAAGCAACTTGGGATTTTTCTCGGCTTTTCCTGAGTTTTTCTAGGTATGACATTAGGCTGTAATGACTTGTGAAGGTTTAACATATTCGTCTAAGCCAATTGCATATTTATCTAATTCATTATCAAAAATGAATGGGGAATGAGTTACTGCCAAAAGAAATTCACATTTTTCTGAATTGAGAATATCTGGAAGTAATTGCTTTTGCCAAGGCATTGATAATGATAACTCTGGTTCATCAAAAAGCACAATAAATCGTTTGTCACCTTCTGAAAGATAAATTCTAGAAAACATTGAAATAATTTGCTTTTCTCCTGAAGAAAGTTTACTCAATGCAATCTCAGAAGCATTTCTTTCTGATCGGATAAAAATTTTAATTGCACTTTCATCATAAAATACCTTTTTATTGATCAAATATTTATTACAAACGTCTCTGAAGACTTTCACAGAGTTGTCTAGCTCTTTTTGAGAAGAGTAAATTTCAATTAATTTCTTGATAAAAAAATTGAGAGAGCTATCTTTTGGCTTTGCTTCTTTCTTTAAAAGTAGTTCACTAATTCTTTGCTTTTTTTGTTCTGAAATTCTATTGCCAACTCGTGACAATAAAATTTCAACATCATTATCTTCGATGTTTTTCAAAAAATCACTATCTTTTACATCCTCTTCATCTTCTATTAGTTGACTTAAGATTTCTGAGGACATCTCTGAAAAACCTTCTTTTAAAAGCCTATCAATAGTATTTTGAATGTGATCAAAACGTTTTTGAACATCATCCATGCCAAACTGGATAAGTGTATTTTCTTGATTTAAAAGTTCATCATCACTATAACCAAGATTGTATAAGTCTTCTTCAACACGTCTATATGTTGGAAAATACATAATCTCAATACCTTCAATACCTAATTCAATCTCTTTTTCACACTCACTAAAATGGAGGTTGGATTTATTGTCTTTATTCATTTCTAGCTTTTCAAAGGCTCGAGATATAAGATGAATAGGAAACTTTCTATACTTAAAATTATCTTCAAGCTCTTCGTATCTTGATTTTCTTCTGTTACCTTTGCTTTGTTGTAGGAATTTATTTCTGAGCATTTCAAGTTGAGGATAGCCAAATTGCTCAATAAAATCTCTAAGCACTGGATAATCGTAAAGTTCCTGAATCAATTCATCCACCTTGTCTTTATAGATTTCAATAGGATTTCCTTGGGAAAATTCTAAAATTAATTTATCAAAGCTGAATTCACCCAACCTAAAAAAATTTCTTTTTAAAGTATAATAAAAAAGGTTTAAGACTTGAGTTTTTCCAAGTCCATTTTCTCCAACGAGTATTTTCGTATTCTCATCAAAGGGAATGTGAACATCATCTGTGCCGAAAATCCCCTGCACTGAAAAAGATTTTATATTACTTGTGTTCATTTTCTTGTCCTATTGATTAGAGCCATCAAATAAAGCTTCTAGGGTTGGAATCATGGCTTTCCTAGATGTGGGGCAAGAGAGTGCCTCCAGCTTAAACAAGGATAGCACAATTTTGAATGTATTGACAAGCGCAGTTGGGAAATTTAATAAGTAAACGATTTAAATATGTTTAAGTTTAGATTATAACAGATATTGTTTACTATGCAATACTCCGAAATTTCGCTGCTGCAAGCGGTAAGGTTTCTGCAAAAAAAGCCTCAGATATTTGCTGTTTTACTGCCAAATCTTCAAGGTTGGCAATGCAGAAAAGCGGTGCGACGCGATCGACTATTGGGCGCGGAAAATCTCGGCTAAAATATTTTAGTTCAAAGTCGTACCTGTGGGGACGGTAAATCATGCCCAACAGTTCGACTAAGGGTAGAAGCGTCCAATTGTGATAGTTGCCGATCGCATCTACTAAATGTCCGCGATAAATCTCTTTTTTTACCAGAGGTTGCAGCAAATCGAAACGGATTTTAAGGTCGTTGAATCTCGACTGCATTGTAGAAAAATGTTTGCTGCGATCCAAAGGAGACGGTACAATTAGATTAACTTTGTCAAAAGCGATCGGTACATTTCCGTGTCTCTCTATTTCCAGAAAATCGTTGCGGCTGCTGCGCCGAAAAACAGCGAAATCAATTAGCAAGAACGGGGGGGTTTCTTTCAGCCGCCAGAAGCACTGCGATTGACCGTGCCAAGCGGGTTCGGGAACTCGATATTTGAGTTCGATTTCGCCAATTTCTGCGAGGGCTTTTTCAACAATATCAAATGTTTCTTCCACGCAATTATCTTCAACCACAACCGCAATATCGAGGTCTGACCACTCGTCGGTGTATCCGTGGGCTGCTGAACCTCCTTGCCACAAAGCGAGAACATAATCTAAAGGTTGTAAGGTAGAAACAATCTTTTCGAGAATGATTTGTCTCATGGAATCAAGCTATACTGTTTGTTTTCCCTGGCTTGCACAAGTTTAACAAACGATCGCGTGTTGAGATTGCTCCGCGACAGTTCTCCGAAGAGTTGCTAATGCTTCCGGTTGTGCACTGCTGCAAAAAATTACACGGGAAGCTGCAAGGGAAAGGCACAATCTTTGGGAAAGTGCGATCGCCCGCTATTGAAAATCAGCCTTATCTTGTCAGAATCAGAAACTTGCCCGCTGTCCGGTAACATGAGAAAGGATTAATTTTTAACAGCGCGGCATGGCTACTATTTGGGAACTCGACTTTTACAGCCGTCCAATCATAGACGAGCGAGAGAAAAAAAAATGGGAAGTGTTGATCTGCGAAAGCCCGCTGAATGTAGGCGACAAGGCCGAATCTCTGTTTCGCTACTCGCAATTCTGCTCCAGTTCTACCGTAAATTCCCTGTGGCTGGCGGGTGCAATTAAAGAGGCGATCGCCGCAGCACCGAAACGACCTGAAAAAATCCGCTTTTTCCGCCGCCAAATGGCGAACATGATTACCAAAGCCTGCGATGACTTGGACATTCCCGCCGCCTGCAGCCGCCGCACCCTCGCCCTTAGCCTGTGGCTGGAAGAACGGATGCAAGACGTTTATCCCGCCGAACCGGGCTATCAACCGGTTGTGAACCCCAGCGTTCAATTTGTACCCGAAACGCCTGTTGCGCTGCCGGATGCTTTAATCGGCGAAAAATGGGCGTTTGTGAGTTTGCCGATCGCAGCTTTTGACGAAATGTCCGAGTGGGATATCGGATTTGGCGAAGCTTTCGGACTGCCGATGACACGCCTCGCCCCAGAAACGCAAATTCCGGGACTAATTATCTACTCGTCGAGAGCAACCGCTTTGGCAGGTTGGATGTCGGGTTTAGAGTTGGCTTTTCTGAAATTTGAGAGCGGCCCACCCGCTAGGCTGGTATTAGATACGGGAGCTAACGATCGCTGGATTTTAGCTAATCTCAGAGACGCAGCAACTGAGAGAGAAGCGAAAGGATTTGAAGCCGCGAAAAACCAAGCAAAAAAAGTACATTTCTTAGCAATTCAGTCGAATCCCGAATCGGAATCTTTTGCAGGATTTTGGCTGCTGCACGAACTAACTATTTAGTCATTAGTTATTAGTCATCAGTCAGTTGTTAGTAGTCAGTTGTTAGTGGTTAGTTGTTAGTAGTCAGTTGTTAGTAGTCAGTTGTTAGTTGTTAGTAGGAGTTAATAATCTACCGTTATTTAGTCTAGCGTTAACAGCTAGATTGACTAATAACGAATAACTCATATAGCGGTTCTCAAATAATTGAGGTATGCTTTTCAGTCCAAGACCCGCGAGGCCTATGCTCTACGAACATCTCATGTTACTGAGAAAGGCTATAACTAATAACTACTGACTAATGCCAACTGCCAACTGCCAACTGCCAACTGACAACTGCCAACTGACAACTGCCAACTGCCAACTGCCAACTGACTAATTACCAACCACCGAGAACAATGACCAATCACCAATCAGCAGAACAACTGTTAGAACTAGCCACCAAAGCAGGTGCAGAAGCTGCTGAGGTATTGGAATCGCAATCGCTCTCACGGCCGGTCTTTTTTGAAGCAAACCGCCTCAAACAGCTAGAAACCGCCCAAGCAGAAGGCATTGCACTGCGGCTGTGGCGGGATGGGCGGCCGGGTTTGGCGGTGGCTTACGGGCCTGTGGAACTGCAAATTTTGGTGGACAGGGCGATCGCGCTTTCGCAACTCAACGAACCGGAAACCATCGAACTCGGCACTGGTGAGAAAGTTGTTTATCCCGATCGCGGAGTGTCGGTGCCGGCCGAACAGCTAGTAAACTGGGGAAAAGAGGCGATCGCGATCGTCCGCGAAGCCTATCCAGAAAGCCTCTGCACCGCCGAACTCGACTGTGAAATCGAGAGCACCCGTTTGGTGAACACCAAAGGCTTGGATTCCAGTCACACCGACACCACCCTCAGCGGCTATTTATCAGCAGAATTAGTGCGGGGAGAAGATTTCCTCAACATTTGGGAAGGCGAAACCGAACGCGGCACCCTCGACTTAAACACCAGCGCCAAGCGGGTTTTGCAGCGTTTAGAATGGGCGAAAGACAATGTAGCCCCCGCCACGGGCCGGGTGCCGGTGCTATTTACAGCCAAAGCCGCCGATTTGCTGTGGGGCACTGTCTGTGCGGCGTTGAACGGCAAACAGGTACTCGAAGGCGCTTCGCCTTGGAACGATCGATTAGGCCAACAAGTGACATCGCCGCTTGTCACCCTCTCGCAGCAGCCGGATATCGGGCCCTATAGCTGTCCTTTTGACGACGAAGGTACTCCCACGCGGGCGATCGTCTTTATCAACAGCGGAGTGTTGCAGCTATTTTATACCGATCGTACCACCGGTCGAGCCTTGGGCAGCGGCACCACCGGCAACGGATTTCGCCCTGGTTTGGGCAGCTATCCCACGCCGAGTTTGTTCAATGTTTTGATTAAACCAGGTTCGCTTTCGCTAATAGATTTAATCGCTAAATTAGACGACGGGATTGTAGTCGATCAAATGCTTGGCGGCAGTGCCGGAATTTCCGGCGATTTTTCAATTAATGTCGATCTCGGCTACCGAGTCAAAAAAGGTCAAATAGTCGGCAGAATCAAAGACACAATGGTAGCTGGCAACGTCTACAACGTCCTCAAACAATTAGTAGAATTGGGAGGAGACTCCGAGTGGAACGGTTCTTGCGAAACACCGTCTCTAATTGTAGAGGGATTGTCCGTCATCGGCAAGAATTAAAGTCAGTTGGCAGTTGGCCGTTGTCAGTTGTCAGTTGGCAGTTGTTAGTTGTCAGTTGTCAGTTGTTAGTTGTCAGTTGTCAGTTGTCAGTTGTTAGTTGTCAGTTGTTAGTTGTCATCAATCATCAGTCAACAGTCAACAGTCAACAGTTAACAGTCAACAGTCAACAGTCAACAATTCTCCATTCCCACTTCCCATACATAATATGCGTATTTGTTTTATCGGCGATTCTTTTGTAAACGGTACTTGCGATCCCAAATGTCTCGGTTGGACAGGACGGATTTGCGCGGCCGCTTGCGGACAAGGACACGATATTACCTACTACAATTTAGGAATAAGGGGAGAAACCAGTGCCGATATAGAAACTCGTTGGTTCAACGAAGTTTCTCGCCGCTTACCTCACTATGGCGACGGCAGAATAGTATTTTCCTTTGGCGTCAACGACACTTACCGAGAAAACGAAAAAAATCGCATAGAAGTTGAAAAATCAATTGAAAATGCTCGCTGTATTCTCACGTCAGCCAAAGAAATATTTCCAGTATTAATGGTAGGGCCACCGCCAGTTATCGATGCCGATCGCACAAAGCGGATTGCCAACTTATCCGAACAGTTTTCCCAAGTTTGCCACGAGTTAAATGTGCCTTATCTAGATGTTTGCACCCCGCTGCAAAACTCGGAAATTTGGCATAAAGAACTTACCGAAAATGACGTTTCCCATCCCCGCGCAGCCGGTTACGCTGAATTGGCTAAAATAGTTCACAATTGGGACGGTTGGAAAGCTTGGTTTAAAAATATCAATATATCAGATAAAGAGACAGTAACGCTGTTCCGAGCCGTCGGCAAAAAAGAAATGGAACTGATTAAAGAAAGCGATTTTCTGGCATTTCCGCCACGACTGTCTTTTCAGCCTATTTTTTATCCCGTACTCCACAAAGCATATGCCATACAAATTGCACGAGATTGGAATACAAGAGATGCAGCATCGGGATATTTCGGCTATGTAACCCGGTTTCGAGTTTTGGCTGAATTCTTAAAAAAATATCCCGTCCAAACTGTCGGCAGTTCGATTCATCAAGAATATTGGATTCCGGCAGAAGAATTGGCTCAATTCAATCAAAACATTGTGGGAAAAATTGAAATTTTTGCGGAATATCAACCGTAGAATAGGAGGAAATCATCCTTGAATTCAATCGGTTTGAACTGATATCTTGCACCATTCTCAATTAGCCGTAGGGGCGGGTTCGCCAACAGCCTTAAAGCTTGCAAATAGGTTCTATAAACCCGCCCGACCCCACGAAAAATCCTCTTATTGATATTGCTGCAAGATGTCGGTTTGAAGGGATAAATTTTGACTGGTACGGCACTCTGAATAGAGTGGGAAAGGGTAAAACAAAGCAGATCAACGCAAATTGGTAAAATTCATCTGCGTTAATCTACGTGTATCTGCGGTTAAAAAAAGCCGCTTCTAAATGAAAGTGAAATAAGGTTGATCGAGATTCAAATCCATCACCCCTTGCACCGTGGCAATTAAATCATCGGATTCACCGGGTTTCTTGAGGAAAATGCTAGTCGCATTCCCCGAAACCGACAGCGAATAATTGGCCTTAATTCCCGAAAGGACGATCGCATCCTCAGCAGAATTAAAGTCACTAATCACAGCATTACCATCACCAGAGTAGTAGATTTTATCACTATCTCCCAGCAAGAAACGGTCTTTACCTTCCCCGCCAGTCAAAGTATCAAACTCCCCAATTCCAGGATTAGTAGCACTCGGATCGATACCTGCTAAGGTATCATCTCCTTCGCCACCGCTAACAACATCATTACCGCTGCCGCCGAGCAAGAAATCCTTATCTAACTGACCGAAAATGCTGTCATCTCCAGCATCACCGCCGAGAGAATCATCGCCCTTCCCGCCAAAAATTATATCGTTACCGTCTCCTCCCAAAGCAACATCCAAGCCTTTATTTGCGTACAGCGAATCATTACCGCCGCCACCTAAGATGCCGTCGGAAGCTTTACCGCCGTAAACAATATCATTGCCATTTCCAGCATCGATCAAGTCGGTGCCAGCATTGCCCAATAGCGAATCTTCGCCGTCATTGCCCTGGATATTATCAGCACCATCTAAGCCGGAAATCGTATCGTTTCCAGGTAAACCATCCAATGCGTCAGCCTGCGGAGTTCCGAAGAACAAATCGCTAAGCGGCCCGCCACTGAAAGTAGAATCAACGGTAGTATTCGGACTCGGAATCCCAATTGCCGGTGTTAAAATTTGGGGGCCGTCAGGTGTGGGAGTTGGGGTGGGTGTGGGTGTGGTTGTGAGTGGGGGTTTGAATACAGGTACGGTGGCAAAGCTAGAGAGAATTGTATTGCCGGAGACACCTGCAACATTTTCGATGAATCCAGTACCCGGAATATTGCTAGTAGCATCAAAGAAATTGAGAAGTTCGAGGTCGTTAGCGAGGTTGATTTGACCGTCTTTATTCACGTCTACTACTAAGCTAGTACCGCTGCGGCCGATTCCTACTGAACCGTTCGTCAGAGATGTAACTAAGGTAGTATCCGGGAGAACGAGGTTGTCAGTGCCGGCAGCGCCTTGAATTTTGCTACCAGCGGCTGTTGCGGGGTCGAGGATAAAGGTATCGTTGCCACCGCCACCGGTGAGAATGTCGGCACCGCCGTTACCGATGAGGCTTTCATCGCTGCTGCTGCCAGTGATAGTATCAGGCAAAGCTGTACCGATGATAACTTCGATACCGGTGAGAGTATCAGTACCTTCGGCTGTGGAACTTCCCGCCGCGAGATTGATATTCACAGGACTCAACAGAGTAGCATAAGACACCGTATCGATACCGGCACCGCCGACGATGCTGTCATTGCCCAAACCGCCAACTAGAGAATCATCTCCATCGCCGCCGTCGAGAGTATCATTGTCTTCGTTTCCGAACAAAAAGTCATTGTCGGCACCGCCCAACAAACTGTCATTCCCTTCAGCCCCGTACAGAGAATCTTTGCCATCTCCTCCATTGATAATGTCAGTACCTTCACCGCCCCACAGGCTGTCATCACCGGCAGCGCCTACGAGAGTATCGTTACCTTCGCCGCCGTCGAGGGTGTCGTTACCTTCGCCGCCGTCGAGATAGTCATTGCCAATCCCCGTACCGAGAATTACGTCACCGCCTGCCTTACTAATGGTAATGAGTTCGTCGCCGTTCAACACATCATTGCCAGCGTTGCCGAACAGGGAATCATTGCCCTGATTGCCCTCAATCTCATCGTTGCCGGCCAATCCGTCGATGCTGTCATCGCCACTGCCACCTGGAAGGAAATCATCTTCAGGAGTCGCCTTCAGCGGGAAACTTTTGAGAATAGCGTCCCCTGAGAGATTGCCAACTTGTTCGATAAAACCATCTCCTTGTTCGAGATTTGGTTCAGCGAAGAAGTCAAGAATCAACAAGTCGTCAGTCTCGTTAAAAATCCCGTCCTTGTTGAGGTCAATTAGCAAGTCGGTATCGAATTCGCCGCCCCGCGTGACGCCTGCCGTATCGGCGGCCAAGCCGATCGCCAGCGTGAGACCATTGAGAGTTAGACTATCGGTGCCGTTGTCGTCAGCAATGATGCTGCCGCCTGCGGAAGTACCATTTAACACGTAGAAGTCATCGCCGATGCCACCTTCTAGATAGTCGGCACCACCGCCACCTTCTAGGGTATCGTTACCGTCATCTCCGTAGAGTTCGTCATTGCCAACGCCGCCATTGATACTGTCGTTATCTTCGCCACCGCTTAGTTCGTCATTGCCGTCACCGCCTTCTAGGGTATCGTTGCCGTCACCCCCATCTGCAATATCGTTGCCGACACCGCCAGAAATAGAGTCATTGCCTTCGTCCCCTGTAAGGGAGTCATCGCCGGCATCTCCTGTGAGGGTGTCGGCACCGCTGCCGCCTACAACTTCGTCATTGCCGTCGCCGCCGGAGAGCAAATTATTGCCCAATTCATCTTCTAGGATGTCATTTCCTGCGCCGCCAATTAGGCTGTCGTTACCTTCGTTGCCATTTAAGTAGTCATCGCCGGCATCTCCTGTGAGGGTGTCGGCACCGTTGCCGCCCAAAACTTCGTCATCGCCGTCGCCGCCGGAGAGCAAGTTATTGCCCAATTCATCTTCTAGGAAGTCATTTCCCGCGCCGCCAAAGAGGCTGTCGTCACCTTCCTCGCCATTTAAGTAGTCATCGCCGGCATCGCCAGAGAGGGAGTCATTTCCTTCCCCACCGAAGATGTCATCGTCGCCTCCGAGGCCGTCGATGGTGTCGTTTTGGGCGCTACCTTGGAGGGCATCATCGCCGGGAGTTCCCAATATTATCCCCGGAGTCGGACTTGTCGGAGTCGGAGTTGTCGGACTTGTCGGAGTTGTTGGAGTTGGAGTTGGAGTTGTCGGACTTGTCGGAGTTGTTGGAGTTGGAGTTGTCGGAGTTGTCGGAGTTGTTGGAGTTGTCGGAGTTGTCGGAGTTGTTGGAGTTGGACTTGTCGGAGTTGTTGGACTTGTCGGAGTTGTTGGAGTTGGACTTGTTGGAGTTGTCGGAGTTGTCGGAGTTGTTGGAGTTGTTGGAGTTGTCGGAGTTGTCGGAGTTGTCGGAGTTGTTGGAGTTGTCGGAGTTGTCGGAGTTGTTGGAGTTGTTGGAGTTGTCGGAGTTGTCGGAGTTGTTGGAGTTGTTGGAGTTGTCGGAGTTGTCGGAGTTGTCGGAGTTGTCGGAGTTGTCGGAGTTGTCGGAGTTGTCGGAGTTGTCGGAGTTGTCGGAGTTGTCGGAGTTGTCGGAGTTGTCGGAGTTGTCGGAGTGAAAACCGAGGGAATGACACTACGAGGCAGGTTGCCGACGTTTTGGAAGTCGCCGCTCTCAGGCAAGTAAAAGTCTTCAATGGTCAAATCAAGTCTTGATTCTAGCTTGCCGTCGGCGTTGAGGTCGATCAGCAAATTGTTACCTATTCTGTCCATCCCGTTCTGCCCGTCTGCGGGGAGGGTGTTTGTCAGGGTGGCGTTGTTGAGGATTAAATTATTGGCGACACCACCAATATTTTTAATTTTGCTGCCTCTGGCTGTCCTGGCATCGAGGATGTAAGTAGTGTCTCCCGTGCTTCCCACTAGGGAGTCGCTACCGGGGATGAGGGTGTCGTCGCCATCAAAGCTGAAGCCGATGAGGGTGTCGCCGCTACCGGAGGCGACGAGGGTGTCGTTGCCGCGGCCGCCCCAGAGGGTGTTGGCTGCATCGTTGCCGACTATTGAGTCATCTCCTGCGCCAGCAAAGGCATTTTCGATGATGCTGCCGTCGGCGATGGTGAGGGTTTGATCAACGAGTTTGTCGCCTGTAACTGTGCGGCCTGGTAGGCGAATTTTTTTACTACCGGGCTTTAGGTCGATAATAACGTTGTCAGTGATGGCGGCAACGTTGATGATGTCGTTGCCGCCGTTGGTGTCGCTGAGAGTTTTGCGAAGAGCCTCCTTTTGATCGGCTTCATTGGTGAAACTGGCGAACTCGTTGGTGTAGATGTAGGTGTTGTCGGTAATGGTGTCGTCGCCGTACAGCCGCAAAGTTGCGCTATTGAGTTTGCCGGTATTGTTGCCACTGGTGGGAGTTGTGTCGCCTTTATAGGTGAAGGGTTTACCGGTATTGTTGCGGTCGTTGGTGGCGCTGTTGTCAGAAATATTCAGCGTCCATTCGCCAAGGCCGGTTTCTCCCCAGTGGCGGGCGCTGCTAAAGGTGTAGCTAACGGTTGTGCCTTTGAAACCGTTGTCTTCTGATTTTTTATCATCTGGTGTTTCGGGATTATTTGGTTCCAAGTCCCCAGTGTAGTAAGGGACACGATCGAGCATTACACTCTCGGTGCCGTCAGGAGATGTCAGCTTGACTACTAAGTCTTGAAATTGACCGTGCTCGATATTCAAGTCTAGTTCGAGCTTGTCGATGTTGATGCCTTGAGTAATATTGAAGGTTTGATTGATCCCTGCGGGGTTATTGTTGGGGATATCTACCCCCGATTCTGGCAGGGTCAAATTATCAATTTTCACTTCTCGGTTTTTTTCAGTGGCCAAAGTAGCTGCTTTATCTTTGGCAGGTCCCGATCGCAACTGCCAAGTTTCAGCCAAACGCACTGCTGCTGTGGCATCGACTAATCCGAAGCCGTAGTCGTGATTGACGTGGAGTCCGCCGCCGTTCCAGTTTTTAGCGCCGTTAAATTTCCACGTGTCTTTATTAATTTTCTGGTATTTCCCATGGATTATACCCAGAACTTCTTGATTATTGGGGTCATTTTTGCGGGCTGAGTAAGCCAGGATTTCCTGAACGTCGCGGTAGCCGAGTTTGGGATTGGCTTGCAAGATTAAGGCTGCAACGCCGGAAACCATCGGCGCTGCTGATGATGTGCCGTTAAAGTCATTGGTGTAGTTGGAGTTGGGAAAGTTTTTCCGATTTTTTGCTGTTTCCTCTGTGTTGTCGCCATCATTGCCAGTACGATCGACGGTAGCGATACTGCCGGGCCTGTCGCCGAAGGCTGAGACTAAGAGTGGTGCACCCGGATTGCTGTATGGGGCCACAACTCCTTTATTGTCGATCGCTGCTACACCAATTACATAGCGGCTGTTCTCGTAATTGCCTGAGTTGACATTTCTACCCCGTTGTGCTGCTCCTTGCAGAGTGGGGTCTGGGTTAACGTTTTCACGCTCGTTTCCCCCGGACCAGGCAAATACTGTGCCCAACCCCCCGCGGCCGGTAGTGACGGCGTTTTCGATCGCTTTGCCGGGGGCATCGTTGGTTTTGAAATTGCCGTCCTCAACTTGAAAGTTCGTGCTGCCACCCCAGCTATTGTTGGAAACGTCGAAATCAACTTGGCTTTGCAGGCTAGGGGTAGCAACAAGAGGATTTAAACTGCTGCGGAAACTGCCGATGCTCGCTACTTCGTAAGCAACGCCGACGGTGCCTTTGTTATTTCTTTTTGCTGCAATTACTCCTGTGACAGTAGTGCCGTGATTATCGCTCTTGCCTTCAGGCTCCAGACCTGTAGCTGGTGGCAGGTCTTCGTGTGTAAGGTTAAGACCATCATCTATGACTCCGACTTTGATGCCTTTGCCTGTGTAGAAGGGCCAAACGGGTAGTACATTCAGGTCAATGCCGGGAGTTCCTTCGGTTTGCTTGTTATTGGTAACTCGTTGTCCGGTGTTGAACAGCCACCACTGATCCTCAAATAGGGGTTCTTTTTCTAAGTCTTTCAGCAATTTGGATGTATCAGTCATAACAACGCTCTCTTGATAATTTTCTTAACTGCTTCTGAAAGCGATCGGGTCTGATGAGAAGGCGATCGCATTTGCCATTAGATGAGATCGCCTTGTCCCCGCATCCCCCATAAGATAGATTTTATCCTATATCTGTGGCGATCGCTAAATTAATTCCCAGGAAATAAAATTTTCCTGTTACAGTTCACAAATATCCAACTGCATATAGAACCCAAGCGATCGCGGGTTGAGTTTCGCTATCTCTCTCTATTATCTCTGTCGGCGGCTGTTTGTAGAAGTCGGAAAAGTCGGATATTCCAGTCGGATAAGTCGGAAAAGTCGGATCTTTGGCGATGAGAGCGGTTGAGGGTTGACTTTTGAGGGGTGTTGTGTAACAGGAATTGAATAGGGCAAAAGGGCGAAAGAATCCTCAGCAAAGTGAGTCTCAACAAATCAGGGAAGTAGTTCTTCCGTACTTGTTATGGTAAATGGACTGCTGTGAGATATTCGACTGCTAGGAGCGATCGCAAGATATCAAATGGGTTCTATAGTGCGTCTAAATCATTTGTAACAATATGTAGGGGTAGTGCTACCCCTACTCCCCGTGCCTACCCCTACCTTGGGGCAACCACGGGGGGATTGCCCCTACAAGAATTACACAAATGATTTAGGTTAGCTATATAAACCTATAGAATTAATCAGGGTTTATTTGCGTGAACATCCGGTTAAAAATTAGTTATATTTTGCTAAGTTGAAGGATTTTTCGCTAAAGTGCGATCGAGCAGACAATTCTCAGGTCATCTACGCTATTTATGCCGTACATAACTATCCCTAAACAATTTAGGGAACCTTCCAGGGTCATCAAATCTCAACTTTTTTTACGACCAAAACGCCTAGCCATTTTTGAAGCTTGTCTGATCGGTTTAATTTCAGGACTCGCGGGGGTTTTGCTAAAGTCAGGAGTCGGATGGCTGGGCAGTTGGCGAGTTGCTACCTCGACATTAATCCCAGCTTGGATATTACTGCCCGCCGTCGGTTTATTCGGCGGGTTGCTGACAGGTTTCTTGGTTGAGCGTTTTGCTCCCGAAACTGCCGGCAGCGGCATTCCTCACGTCAAAGCTGCTCTCGGCGGCGTCAATCTTTCCTTAGATTTGCGAGTAGCTGTCGCCAAACTTCTGACGACTATTTTAGCAGTTGGTTCCGGTTTAACTTTAGGGAGGCAAGGCCCCACTGTGCAAATAGGAGCATCTTTGGCCGGCTGGATAGGTCACTTGATGCCTACTTCCCCAGACTACCGCCGACAATTGATTGCTTGCGGTGCTGCGGCAGGATTGGCTGCTGGTTTCAATGCTCCAATTGCAGGAGTTTTGTTTGTAGTTGAAGAACTCCTGCACGATGTTTCGGGATTGACTTTAGGGACTGCTATTATCGCTTCATTTATCGGTGCAGTTGTATCGCAGCTTTTGGGCGGTGATAGTTTAAATTTGAACCTTCGCGAGTACCAAAGCAGTTTTGAGGCTCAGGAAATTCCCTTCTACATAGTTCTAGGAATTTTAGCGGGATTGCTGGGAGCTTTGTTCACTAAAGGGATTATTGCTAGCTTGCAATTTAACAGGCGATCGCTCAAATTAGCTTTGCCCGTGCGAGTGGCTCTAGCTGGTATTATTTGCGGTTCAGTAATAGCTTTTCTCCCAGAAACTTTTCGCAACAATACGGGTTTGCGGGAGTTTCTGCTGACGGGTGAAGCAAGTGGCATAACGAGTTTAATTGCTTTTATAGCACACTTTTTTCTAACAATTATATCCGCTGCTTCTGGGGCTCCGGGAGGATTGTTTTCGCCTTCCCTAGTTATGGGTTCTGCACTCGGTCACATGGTGGGCATTGTGCAGGCAGATGTCCTGGGTATCGGTTCGCCAGTAACTTACGCTTTGGCGGGAATGGGAGCGTTTTTTTGCGCGGTTACTAGAGCGCCGATTACTGCGGTAGTAATTGTGTTTGAAATTACGGCGGATTTCAAATTAGTGCTGCCTTTGATGATCTGTTCTGTAGTTGCTTATTTAGTCGCGGAAAAGGTAGAAAGTGGCTCGCTGTACACTCGCCTTTTGGAGTTTAACGGCATTCAACTGACAAAGGCAAAAGCTGCGAGCAATACTTTGAGCGACTTGCACGCAGATGACGTGATGCAGCGCCGAGTTGAAACTCTTTCGAGTCTGCTGACTTTTGATGAAGTGATGCAGGCTTTTTCGCGATCGCACCACCGAGGATTTCCAGTAGTTGAAGATGGCAAATTAGTCGGAATTGTCAGTCAAACCGATTTGGCAAATGCCAGCGAGCGCAATTTGTCCGGCAACTCGCTGCTTAAAGAATTTATGACTGTACAGCCGATCGCAGTCAAAGCAAGGGATACTTTAAGCGAGGTATTGTACAGGCTCAACAACTACAATATCAGCCGTTTGCCAGTCGTAGAAGGTCGGCGTTTGGTGGGAATTATTACCCGCAGCGACATTATCCGAGTTGAATCCGATCGCCTCAGCGGAGAAACAACCCAGGGCCCGCATCCAGAACCTTCCTATGTTGTCTATCAAACCAGGGCTCCGCAAGTCGGAAACGGCCGCTTATTAGTGCCGCTTTCCAACCCCCAAACAGCACCCGCTTTGCTGAGGCTGGCGGCGGCCATTGCGCGCGATCGCAATTACGAATTAGAATGCCTGCAAATCATCATAGTACCGCGCAACAGTTCCCCCTCAGAAAGCGCAGTGCGGACAACCAAAAGCCGCCGCCTGCTACAACAAGCCGATCGAATAATTCGCAATTGGAACTTGCCGGTACACACTCAAATACGGGTAGCTCATGACGTGCCTCACGCGATTTTGGAGACAATAAAGGAGCGACATATCGATTCAATTTTGATGGGCTGGCAAGGCGAATTTTCCACAAAAGGACGCATTTTTGGCGATGTGGTGGATACCGTAATTCGGCAAGCAGGCTGCGAGGTTATTTTGGTAAAGTGGAGCGAAAAACTATTAGCAACACGCAAGAAAAATGAGTTTTCTGCCACTTTCAGCGGGCGCAAATATGCGTCTATAGAATGGGAGTTAAATCCCGAAAAAGTTGACGGCGCAGATAATCCCGCATTGGCCATATCCTTAGATTCATCAGCGACTCCAGAGACTGAACTTTCCCCGCCGAATTCAGACATTCCAGGGCCAGAATTGGGACTGCACACGCTGATGGGCTTGCACCGCTGGTTGGTGCCTATTCGCGGCAGTTACAAGCAAGCTGCGGCTTTGCGGCTGCTACCTGCTTTGGTGGCTGCGAGTGCTGTACCGGAGATTAAATTGTGTCAGGTTCACCAGCCTTCTGTTGCAGAACCCGATCGCGGAGAATTAAAGCAAGCGGCGGAGTTTATCAAGCGCCGGGTTAGCTGTTCGATAATAGCGACTTCGGTTTGCGCTAAATCGGTTTCTGATGCTTTAATTGATTTGGCTCAGAACGATCAGTGCGATGCGATCGTCCTGGGAGCAAGCCGCGAAGGGCTGCTGAAGCAGGTGATTCACGGGAATATCCCGGAAGCTGTGGCGCGCGGGTGCGACTGTACAGTCATTTTAGTGCGATCGGCCTCTTAGCTAACCAGACGGGAATCCCCCTTCTTCCTGACATCTGTTAAATCTCACATCTTGCACCATTCTCAAGAACAGGCAAGATGCCTGTTCCACAAGAAAATTCACTCTTTGTGGAACAGGCATCTTGCCTGTTCATAAAAAGCTTATTGAGAATGGTGCAACATCTCAGTTAAATCTGACATCTTGCAGCAATATCAATAAGAGGATTTTTCGTGGGGTCGGGCGGGTTTATAGAACCTATTTGCAAGCTTTAAGGCTGTTGGCGAACCCGCCCCTACGGCTAATTGAGAATGGTGCAAGATATCTGTTAAATGCGTTGCAGAATTTCCTTCTTCTTATGGCGGGATCATCTCATATTTGTAAAAATACTTCTTCTGGCTCCTTCCTTCTTCTGGCTCCTTCCTTCTTCCTCTTTCCTTCTTCCTCTTTCCTTCTGCCTCCTGCCTCCTGCCTCCTGCCTCAAAACTCCAATTTCTAGCGGAGGGCTGCAAAGGTGAGATGCTCCCCTTATGGCAGCCAAAAATCGGGAATGAAAGTTTTAGTCAAAGTGCGAGTAAACTGATTAATCTTTCTCCCGATTTGAATGTGCGGTTCGTCAGCTTCCACGGGAATAATTGCCGCTTTGTTTCCGATTCCGAAACGCGAAATTACCAAATTTGCCGCCTCCAAACCCGTAACATAAGCCTTTTCCTGCGACCAAGAACCGTGGCGGGTCACAACCCAATCGCCGCTCATCAATACATTATCATAACTTGTTACCGCAGGCAACAAATACTGATAGCTGCCAGGAGCGAAATGCGTCACAGCCCGCGACAGCCGAATCGCGCTGCTGTCTATTACTTTTGCCTCCCGAAAAGCGGGGATGCAAGTCGCTAAATCCCGCTGAACTAAGGAAACAATTTCCTCATCTTTTAGGGGAATTAATTGATTTGCGTGATAAAAGTCAGCTTCGACAACTGTTCCCGGTTCGTCGCGAAATTCGTCGTGCAAAGCATTCAAATCAAAAAACGTCCAACCTGTAGTTGAACTAAATCCAAAACAGGCATTAGAAGGCAGCGGAATGTCAATTTTTCGGTCAAACCACAGGCGAACAGCTAACACGTCAACTGCACCCAAGTTCATTGCGTCTCGAAACTCTTGGCGGCTTTGCAAAGCTGGGCTGCTGCTGATTATTTTTTGCATTCCCGTGACGCCAACTGCAAAAATAACTGCATCTGCATCGAAGGTTTCTTCGCCGCAAACAACGGCTGTTGCTCGGTTGTTGCTGTCAAATTTTAAATCAGTAACTCGCTGCTTTGTCAAGACTTTTGCACCGATTTTTTCCAGGCGTTCGACCCAGGGGCGAAATATTTTTTCTCCGACTGTCCCGCGACACCAAACTACATCAAAATCCGGTTGGTGTGCTAATATGAAATAATAAAGCATTCCCAAAGCGGCGGCGGCAGAACATTGTTCTCCTGGTGCAAATAAACCTACTAATAACATCGGCTCAAAAGCATCGCGGTACAGTCTTGCAGAAACGCCAAACTGTTTGAATAGTTCGCGGGCTGTGACGCGATCGTACCTGCGCCAAGCTTCGTCGGAATTGTCGAAATCTAGGACGGCGTAAAGTAAGGGCAAGGCTGAAAGCCGATCGACTAATGGCAGCCTTTTAAATCTGGTGTAAAGAAAGGTTCCTAACGGTGTAGGAAGGCGCGGTTCGTCCTGAAAAATCGGCGATTCTACTTCCAATCCCGCTGGTGAATACTGACAAGAACGAGTCCAAGGCGTGAACGGATCGATTCCTAATTCCTTGACTAAGGAAAAGATGTTTTTGTAGGGATACCAGAAGCCATGAATGCCTGCTTCTACGGAACGCCCGCCGGCGGTTTTCCACCCTGCAACTAAGCCACCCGGATGAGGGCCTGCTTCTAACAAAGTTACGTCATAGCCTTGCTGGGCTAGGTGATAGGTAGCGCCTAAACCGGCCCATCCTGCACCGACGACGACTATTTTGGGGGTTGACGATTCTGCTGACATTGCGTACCTCTTGATAATTTATTCATGATGACATAATTCATAAAATGCGGATTTGATATAAAATGTGTGGGATTATGTGCTAAATTTGGCTTGAGTGAATAATGGGTGTCAAAAACCGGCAGCAAACTAACCTGTTGCTGCTCTTATTTCCCGCTACCGCATGGCTGGTCGTTTTCTTCATTTTGCCCGTGCTAATTGTACTGTTGTACAGTTTCTTAGAACGCGGTACTTACGGCGGTGTTACTTGGATATTTACTCTCAGCAACTACCAGCGTTTGTTCAGTGGACTTTTCTTAGGAGTAATTGGGCGATCGCTCTGGCTGGCTTTTCTAACAACTGCCGCTTGCTTGTTAGTTGGCTATCCCCTAGCATTCTTCATCGCCACCCGTTCTCCTCGCTGGCGAAATGCTTTGCTTTTGCTGGTAATTATTCCATTTTGGACTAATTTTTTAGTGAGAACCTACGCCTGGATCATACTCTTGCGTAGCGAAGGAGTAGTTAACACAGCCTTGCAAAGCCTGCAAATTATTAGCGAACCGTTAAATTTGCTTTTTACGCCTTTCGCTGTGGCGATAGGTCTTATTTACGGCTATTTACCTTTCATGGTTCTGCCTTTATATTCTAGCATAGAACGCTTCAATTTTTCATTGGTAGAAGCCGCTCAAGATTTAGGGGCAAATGATATTCGCACTTTCTGGCGCGTATTTTTACCATTAACAACTCGCGGTATTGTTGCAGGATCGATTTTAGTTTTTGTTCCCGCAGTCGGCGCTTTCATCACACCGGATATATTGGGCGGATCTAAAACAGTTATGGTGGGAAATTTGATTCAAAATCAGTTTATGAAAGCCCGCGACTGGCCTTTTGGATCGGCGCTTTCTATGCTGTTGACGGTAATCATATTGATTCCGGTGTTAATTTACTTCCGCGTGTCTGACGAAACTCAATAGTAAGGTGCGAAATGGGCATCTTAAGCTGTTGGGCATCTAAATTGTATTTTTTGGGCGGGCGAGACGCCCAACCCCTACTCCCCACAAGACTTTTCTTAAATTTGACTCTACAATTTAAATGCACTTCAGCTTACTTGGATTTTAGCTAAAGAAATCCACCTACCAACTCAATTTGCTGCAATTGAGACAAAATATCGGCTTCCAAGTCTTTTAGACGTTTAGTTTCAGCTTGGATGTCAATTTCTCGCGATTGTTTTTGAGCGAGCAAACTATCTAACTCGGCTTTGCGAGAATTGATATCAGCATTCACGCGATCGCACACCTGTTCTTCGTAAGTATCAAAACATTTCCTGACTGCTTGATAAATATACTGCGACTGTTCTTCAGCAATTTGTGGCAGATATTTGACAAACTCTGTCTTAGTTGCAGAAATGAACTGTTGGCGAACATACTCTGCTTGCAATGCTACAACACCTGTAACTACCAGAATTCCACCCAAAACTGAAAGAGTTAAAGAGGCAAAAACTACACCGATAATATTTAGCACCAGCGTCACCATGACACAAGCCAAAACACTTTGCCAAAACATATTGAAAGAATGGATACCTCTGTTGAGGTTGTCGGGAATCGAGGAAAACATATCTATTGCCACCTCAGCCCAAGTCGAGTTTCCTTCATGCTTGTAGCTATGCCCGACGGCGTAGAATCGGTAGCCTAACAGCTTCTTATTCATAGCCTCTACTACTCGTTCATATTCAATTCGAGAATCGGCTGCTTTTTCCTCAAGTTCAGAGAAAGCAGAGGCTATCTTCTGTTTGGCAATGAATTCCCAAGCAGCGAGGCGATCGTTCATATATCGCTCGAAAGCACGTTTGAATGAGGTATAGAACATTGCCCGGTTGTTTTTGTCGAGAAATTGCATGAAATCTAAATCGGGCTGAGTGCTTAAAAAATCCTTTTCAAAGGTGTTCTCTAAATCCAGGATATAGGTACGGAAAGAATCGCCTATTTCTTGGGAAGTTCGCTCGCGAACAGTTCTAATTTCTTGCTGGAATTTATTACCAATTTCCGACAAGTTTGCGAAGTCCGACTGAATCGAATCAATTTTCTGTTTCAATTGATCGACAGTTTCATCTAACAAAGGAATGCGGCGGGAGATTGCTGCTTGAAAGCGATTGCAAGCTTGAAGGGCGATCGCTCTTGCTTGTTCCCGTTCAGCAGCAGCTCGTTCCCCAGTCAGAAAATGATTGAGAGCCGCCAGAAACTCGACAAAGCCAGTGCCTTCTAAAGTAGCTTCTGAGTTTTTCAAACGACTACGCAAGGCATTGAGAGCAGAAATCTCAAAAACTCGATCCTGATAAATATCCCGGCCCCGATCCTGACAATATTCACTCAGATTAGTCTGGAAAACTCGACGCAGTTTGTCCTCGGCTACTTGCAGTGCCTCAGTGTCTTCTGGATCGACAAGTCCCTCTCGAATTCTATCCCAAGAATTGACTATGAAGAAGATAGTTAAACCTCGGTCTTTCAGGTAATTCTGGAGATAGCGACGTTCCTCCAATGTGCAAGGTTGAGACGCACTCAACACAAAAAGTATGGCGTGACAGTTGTAGATATAGTCGAGAGTAAGCTGGTTTCGCGCTTCCGTATCATTCAGTCCCGGGCTGTCCACAAATTCGATACCTTTGGCTAGCAGCGGTAGCGGATGTTCTACCACCGCATGACTGATATCTGGAAAAGCTAGCTCTTTGCCCCGCTCTAGAATTTTTGCTTCTTCTGGATCAATTGTATAGCGCTGCTTAAACTGCTGAAAATCTATTTCCTCTGGTTGTTTGCTATCGTTATAGTAAATCGTCGCTTTCTCTGCTGTACCGTATTTCAGCACTGTTAACAAAGCAGTACAGGGAGTGACATCACTGGGCAGTAAATTCTGCCCTAGCAAAGCATTGAGAAATGTACTTTTTCCCCGCTTCATATCCCCTAATACTAAAAACCGAAAGACTCCTTGGCGCAAATTTTCACTTTGCTGGATGAGACGTTCAATCTCTTTAGAGAGTCCTAGTTTTCCCGATGTATTTTCTGCTTGTGATTCAGCTAGGGTGAGATTTTGGGCGAGATCCTCCAACAAAGCTGCTATCTCGTTGCGAACTCTGACAAGGCGATCCAAGCTATGGAGCCAACCAGCCGCTTTTTCTTGACTGCTCATGGGTCTTCCCTCGAGTAAGGTCTAATTCGATCTTATCACCTTGACAGATCTAAATTTAGGGTAAGATGCGCTAATGACTAATGACTAATGACTAATGACTAAAACAAAACTAGATTTACTCGTGCGGGCGATCGGCAAAAAGTGGCTTTGGGTACAAGCTGCACTAGCATTTGCCTTTCTTTACTTGCCAATTCTCATCTTAATTATTTACTCCTTTAACGCCTCTAGATTCAATGCCGTTTGGCGTGGCTTTACCCTTGACTGGTACCGCAGTTTGTTTAGCAATGCAGGCGCGACGATTGCTACGAGTAGCAGCGCCGGAATCTTGACTGCACTCAACAACAGCTTGCTAATTGCAGCTATTTCGACTGTGTTAGCGACAATTTTTGGTACAATGCTCGCGCTAGCACTGGAACGCTTTCATTTCCCAGGGCGCAAAGCAGTAGAAGCTTTACTGTTTTTGCCTATTATTATGCCCGAAATTACGATCGGCATTTCGCTGCTAGTTTTCTTTACCCTAGTATTTCGGATCGTAGAAAATCTCACGGGAATTCGCCTCAATCTCGGCTTACCTACCGTAATTATCGGTCACATTGTCTTTAATATTTCCTTTGTGACTATTACTGTCAGGACGCGTTTGGCGGAACTAGATCCTCAATTAGAACAAGCAGCTTTTGACTTAGGCGCTAACGAATGGCGGGCTTTTTGGCGCATCACTCTCCCTCTGATTTGGCCCGCTATTTTTAGCGCGGCACTGCTGGCTTTTACTCTGTCGCTAGACGATTTTGTCGTGACATTTTTTACCACAGGTGTCGGTTCGATGACGCTGCCATTATTTGTTTATGGCATGATAAAATTTGCAGTTACGCCAGCGATTAATGCCATTTCAACTTTGATGTTGTTGGCTTCATTGTTGCTGGTTGTATCATCGTTAAAAGTTCAGAAAAGTTAAAACAATTGCTTTCTGTGTCATAATTATTTTTGTCTGCAACTAACACAACCTATGAAACGCCTGCTGACTTTCCTACTTTTGTTTGTGATGAGCGCAACGGTGGCTTTCGGCTGTAGCCCCACAGGTGGCAACCAACAAGTGCTCAGCATTTACAATTATGCCAGTTATATAGCCCCAGAAGCGATCGCCCAATTCGAGAAAGAGAACAATGTTAAAATTCAATACGACACTTTCGAGAACAGCGACGCACTCTATGCCAAACTCAAACAGGGAAACCCCGGTTACGACTTAATATTTCCCGCCGATTACATGGTGAAAATCATGATCGCAGAAAATCTAATTGAGCCGCTGAATTTAAACAATATTCCCAACCAAAAGAACCTAGAACCTAAGTTTATCAATCAAGCTTTTGACCCTGGTAATAAATATTCCTTGCCCTACCAGTGGGGAACGATGGGAATTGGCTACAACGCGAAAATAATCCAGGGAGAAATTAACAGTTGGGCGGCGATGTTCGACCCAAAATATACCGGAAAAGTCGCGTGGCAAGACGATGCCCGATACACATTTGCAGGAGTTTTAATGTATTTAGGATTTGATCCAAATACCACCAATCCCGAAGAAATTAACAAAGCCCGCGATTTGCTGATTAAAAGTAAAAATATCATTGCAGCTTTTGTCCCCGACACCGGGCAAAATATGCTAGATCAAGGAGAAGTAAATTTGACAATGGAATGGAGTGGCGATATTTTCCAAGTGATGACAGAGAATCCTAATATCCGTTACGCTATTCCCAAAGAAGGAACAATCATTTTTTCTGACAACATGGCAATTCCCAAAGGTGCGCCCCAGAAAGAGTTAGCGGAAAAATTTATTAACTTTATTTTGCAGCCAGAAGTCGGCGCCCAAATTTCCAATTTTACCCACTTCGGATCGCCCAACAAAGCAGCAATTGATCAAGGTTTAATCGACCCGAAAGATTTTAAAAATCCTCAAATTTACCCGTCGGCTGAGGTGTTTGCCAAAATGAAATTATTACAGGATGTCGGGAAAGCAACTGCATTGTACGATCGAGCTTGGACGGAAGTTAAAGCCGGGGCCGGAAAGTAGATATAACACAGGTTTGTGCCGGGGCGGGTTTACTTAAATTTTAAGTTTGCATTGGAGTTGCACCATCGTCAAGAACGGGCAAGATGCCCGTTCCACAAAACTTAATTTTATTGTGGAACGGGCATCTTGCCCGTTCCTAAACAATTAATTGAGAATGGTGCAAGATATCAGGACTCGATCTCAGATTTTTATTACTCACACATACTAACACAATGCACTCTGTCGAGGTTTTAGAAGTTTCCAAAGTATTTAAAAGTGTCCGCAGTCAAGATTTCCTGGCTGTAGATAACATCAACCTGCAAATTTACGATCGAGAATTCTTTTCTTTACTCGGCCCTTCCGGCTGCGGCAAAACTACAACTTTGCGAATGATAGCGGGTTTTGAAATTCCCACAGCGGGCGAAATTTACATTCACGGCCAACCGATGCAAAATCGCCCACCGTTTCACCGCCCAGTAAATACGGTATTTCAAAATTATGCTTTATTTCCGCACATGACAGTAGCACAAAATGCCGCTTTTGGGTTAGAAATGGAGAATTTGCCTCAGAAAACAATTCGCGATCGCGTTGCTGAAGCCTTAGCATTAGTACAGTTAACCGAGGTAGGAAAACGCTATCCCCGCCAACTGTCAGGAGGACAGCAGCAGCGAGTAGCACTAGCAAGAGCATTAGTCAAACAGCCGTCTGTTTTGCTGTTGGATGAACCTTTAGGAGCGCTGGATTTAAAATTGCGTAAAGAGATGCAATTAGAATTAAAAAAAATGCAGCGTAAATTAGGAATTACGTTTATTTATGTGACTCACGATCAGGAAGAAGCACTAACGATGTCGGACAGAATTGCAGTGATGGATGGAGGAAAACTGCAACAAGTCGGCACGCCAGTTGATATTTATGAATATCCTAAAACGCGGTTTGTTGCTGATTTTATTGGCGACAGCAATTTTTTAAGTGGTCGAGTAGTAGAAAAGCAAAACGGTAAAATAATCGTGTTGGTTGACCAGGAGTTGCCCGTGTTAGTTGCAACAACCGAAGATATCCCCCCTGGGAAATTTGTTACCCTGGTGTTGCGGCCAGAAAAAGCTGCTATTTATCCGGCTAATTATGATGCTGAAAATAGCTGGCCCGCAATAGTAGAAGAGGCTATTTATATTGGCACTGATACGCGCTATACGGTGCGGTTGACTGCTAAAAGTTCGATCGCCCTTCGCCGACAAAACTTGCACAGAGATGACTTGCAGCGACACCAAGTCGGCGACAGCGTTCGAGTGGCAGTGCCGCCGGAAAGTATCTGCATTTGTTGACACTCAAGCGGGCTGAAGCCACGCTCGATTCTGCGGACAGAGTAAGATTAGGTAGTGTCAAAAGTCTAACTATCGCTACCGTCGTCAAGCACCGTCTAATATTATGTCCGGTCGATTCCCTCCGCTTCGCTTCGCCCGAAATCAGGTAGGGGCGGGTTCACCAACAATACCTGCCAATAATTGACAATCTCAAAAACCCGCCCCTGCCGGGATATTATGGTCAATCGATCGGACATGATATAACCAGTAAAGCTAAGGATCGTCAATTAAATAATTTCCCTTTTTTCTTGTGGGATGGGCGTCCCGCCCGCCCAGAAAGGACGGGCGGGACGCCCATCCCACAACAAACAGGAAAAGTGGATTTTATTTAATTCTCATTCCTAAGTCCAAGCGACGTGACAATGGAAGACTTAGTTGAGATTGTGGAAGATTGAGGAGCAGATTGAAGATGTACATCCTTCCCGGTAAAAAATAATCTACTTCTTCTTTCTGCTTCCTCCTTCTTCCTTCGCGTCTTCGCGGTTCAATAATATAGACAGTATGGGTACTAAACTCGCGTTTGACTTTGCAAAATTTCCTCCAACAGCCGCTCTTGACTTTTCGCAGGTTCCTTGCAAGTCAAACACTCGCAAACTAACCCGATAACCCCTTCAGGCAAATCAGCCTCAATCTGACAGACAGCAGTCGGATAATACTGCGAAATCAACCCCGAAATCTGGTCGGGAGTCGTGCGAATCAGGGTAGAATGCTGATACCAGTCGATCGCCGAAAGTAGACTCGGACAAGCTTGCGGAGCATCTTGTACAATACTGCTGAAAGCTTGCAAACCTTGCTGCGCGCGATCGAGATATTCTAAATTAGGGCCCAACA
Organism: Microcoleus sp. T2B6; assembly: GCF_036700475.1. NCBI lineage: Bacteria > Bacillati > Cyanobacteriota > Cyanophyceae > Oscillatoriales > Microcoleaceae > Microcoleus > Microcoleus sp. T2B6. The sequence continues at coordinate 62,132 of NZ_JAUBOZ010000022.1, forward strand.
GCGCGAGGCGAACCAAAGAGGCGATCGCAATTCCATTTGCCGCCGGAGTTGCATTGTCTATATAGCTGCGTTCCCGCACCAACAAATCTCCGCTAGCATCCTTAGCAGTATTGTAATATCCTCCCAATTCCACGCTCCACAAAAACTCATCAAACTCTTCTTGCACCTGCACAGCTTTCTCCAACCAAAAGTGAGAATTCGGCAACTGTTTTGCCTCTTCCCCGTTGCTTAAAGTCAAACTCGCTTGATGCAAATCCAACAAAGCTTTCACAAACAAAGCATAATCTTCCGACTGCGCGGTAACAGCAGATTGTCCGTCATAATTCAACCGCTGAAACCGCCCATCCGTCCACTGATTGTCTAAAATAAAATTAGCCGCTTTCACAGCTAATTCCAGATATTCCAAATTTCCAAAAACAGCCGCAGCGCGGGCTAAACCCGAAATCATTAAGCTATTCCAAGCCGCAATCATTTTCGTGTCAGTAACTGCGGGAATTCTACCCGGCCAAGTGTCGTTTTTAGCTTCTTGATTGTTGCGGGCTGGCGGCAAGGTTTTTACAGTATCGGGATTGCCACCGTAACGCACCGCAAAGAGTTTAGCCAAAGCCGTTTCTATCGTGTCGCTCAGTTTTCCCGGATGGCGGCGCTGCAATACATTCTTGCCTTCAAAATTGCCGTTGCGACTAACAGTAAACTGTGCTTTTATTTCTGCCAATTCCTCAGCAGTTAATAGTTGTTCCAGTTCGGCATAAGTCCAGACATAAAATGCTCCTTCTTCCGGTTCAACTTCTTCAGAAGTGTTAAAGCTGTCCGCATCCTGTGCAGCATAAAAATAGCCTGTTGGCGCAATCATTTCTCGCTTCAACCATTCTACTGTCCCTGCGATCGCAGTTTCAAAAGCCGGTTCTTGTATTCCCGCGCTCCACAAATTTGCTAAATACTCAACAATTTGACCGTTGTCGTAGAGCATTTTTTCAAAGTGTGGCACAGTCCAAGTCGCATCAACCGTGTAGCGGTGAAATCCGCCTCCTACGTGGTCGTAAATGCCGCCCAATGCTAAGTCTAATCCGCGCTGAGTGCAGACTTGTTTGCTGTCGTATTTTGATTCAAAATTAAATCGCGTTCCCCGCAGTGCTAGCTCAGCATAAGGTATCATCGGAAAACTGGGGCCGGGGTTGCTGCCCGCAACAATTCCCGTGTTGAGTTCTAAGCCTTTTTGGAAGAGTTCGCGATTTAATTCGGCGGTCACTCCTGACAGCGCTGCCGTCTGTTGGAGGTTGCCTAAAATCTCTGCTTTGAAGGCTTCTACTTTGCCTTTTTCTGTGTCGTAAAAGCGGCGAATTGCTTGCAAAACTTCTAAAAATCCCGGCCGTCCGTAGCGCGGTTCTACGGGGAAATAAGTGCCTCCGTAGAAGGGAACTCGCTCGTCTGGAGTGAGAAAAACGTTGAGCGGCCAACCGCCTTGACCGGTCATCATTTGCAAGGTTTGCATATAAATGCTGTCGATATCCGGGCGTTCTTCGCGATCGACTTTTATCGGTATAAAATGCGAATTCATGTATTGGGCGATCGCGCGATCGGAAAATGCTTCCCCTTCCATCACCGTACACCAGTGGCAGCTAGAGTAGCCAATGGACAGGAAAATCGGTTTATTTTCGCTTCGGGCCGCTTCTAGGGCTTCGTCGCACCAGGGCCACCAGTCGATCGGATTTTCGGCGTGTTTCCGCAGGTAAAGGCTTTGGGATTGAGCAAGACGGTTGACCATAATCAAATCCACTTTAACTCGTGCTGAGTAAGCTTGTCAGTTCTATAGCAGTTTAGCGCGAGATGTTTTAGTTGAGTTGCTGATAATTATGTTTTAATATTAAGGCTGATTATCTCGATCTAATATGAGCTTATCATCTCGGAGAACCTTCAATCAACAGCTAGGACAATTTTTGCTGAGTGCTGCTGTTCCTCCTGCTGTTATCAAACTGAGCCAAACTGAATCCTCGGAGCAAGCTTTATTAGAAACTAATCTTAACAATTTCCTGGCTAAAGCAGACCCAGAAATAGAATTATTAGTCCCGACCTTTTTAGGTAACGACAAGCGTCGGTTCTACGGCAGAGGTGTTCCGAAAAGTTTGAAGTTAATCGACAAATTTGAGCTAGGAAGCGGACGGACTTTTCTGGGAAGGCGGTCTGTAGTTTGGAGTGGCGCGGGTTGGACTGGACAGCCAACCATTACCAGAGACCGGGGGAAAACTTATTTAATTATAGGTGCTTATGACCACAATTTGCGAAAAATAGATCTTGCTACCAATAAAGAAGTTTGGCGCTATAAGTTTGATGATATAATCAAAGGCTCCTCAACGATTTATATCGATGAAAAAGCTAGCGCCGAAAACAAAATTGTGATTTTGCAAGGCAGCCGCAGTGGCGGGGGTGGCAAAAGTGTCGTGCCGAGTTTCAGGGCAATATCTTTTAGAACTGGCAAGGAACTTTGGAAATTGGACATCAGGAGAACGCCCAGCTACAGCCGCGATAATGACAGCAGCGCTTTGGACCTCGGCGGCGGCGTTTTGTTCAATGCGGGGGAAAATGCGATCGGCTATTTTCTCGATAGTTCCACAAGCAGTGCAAAAATCAAACAAGGCATCAAGCAGCCAAATATCTTGTCGGAATTACAGCTTTATGCAGCAGCAGATATCAGCAAGCACCGCGGCAACTTGGTAGCGGAGTCATCGCCATCACGGCTCAAAGATAGAATATTTATAGCTGCTGGTTCCGGTCATATTTACGGTATTAGCATTGAAACTAAAAAGATAGTTTGGGATTTCTATACTGGTTCAGATTTGGATGGAAGTGCAGTAATTTCTAAATCAGGAAAACTCTTTTGTGCCATTGAAAAACAATACATTCAGGGCAACGGCGGAGTGCTGAAGCTGAATCCAAACAAGGAACCGAATGCCAGCGTCGAATGGTTTTTGCCTACCGGAAATCGCCGCCTTTCTAGCTGGGAAGGCGGGATAATTGGCTCGGTGGCGTTGAATGACGAGTACAATTCAGGGGAGTTTCCGGCGCTGTTTGCCACAAATGCGATCGACGGCAATTTGTACATCGGTTCCCAAGATATGATTACAGGTAAAAAAATTTTTGTGCCTTGGCGAAACCAGTCTTACGATACTCCGGTAATAGTATTTAAAAAAGCGATTGGTTCTTCAATTTCGACTCCGATTTTTACCGATGGCAATAAACTGATCAGTGCGGGATACAACGGTGTTTATTTGTTCAATTTGAATTGGGAACGAGCGAAGTCGGGGGATCAAAATGCTTTGAAAAATGCCAAAGGGGAGTTTTACCGTTTGAAAGTAATAGAATCGGGGAGATTTAAGCCGGGTTTGTCATTTGAGGCGACACCTGTAGTTTGGGACGGAATTGTGAGGATTTGCGCGAGAGATGGCTGGATGTATACTTTGGGTTAGTTATTGGTATTTTGTACCTCTATCGGGAACAGGCAAGATGCCTGTTCCACAATAAGTAGACTCTTTTGTGGAACAGGCATCTTGCCTGTTCCTAAAAGGGTGTTGAAATCCGCGGTGGGCTTGGGATTGTCGCTGAATGCTGAGAATGTCGATCGAACTGAAGGAGAAGACTACGAACAAGCGTTTGGGCGGCGGTTCAAGAAACAGGTGAGACAGTGAAAAGCGCTTTTTATCGGTATAAAGTGCGAATTCATGTATTGGACGATCGCCCGATCGCAAAATGTTTCCCCTTCCCTCACCCTACACCAGCGGCAGCTAGAGTAGCGAATTGAAAAAAAATCGGTTTATTTTCCCTCCGGGCCCTCTCTCAGGCTTCGTCGCACCAGGCCCACCAGTCGATCGAATTTTCGGCGTGTTTTCGCTTTTGCTGGCTAAGCTTGTCATATTATGTCCGATCGATTACCCCTAATACCGTAGGGGCGGGTTCACAAACCATACCTGCCAATAATTGACAACCTCAAAAACCCGCCCCTTGTATCTTAAAAGAGTGAGACGGTAGGGGGCAGGGCCGTTTCATTCTCTTGTAGGGGCAATCCCCCCGTGGTTGCCCCAATCCCGTGACTGCCCCAATCCCGTGGCTGCCCCAATCCTGTGGTTGCCCCAATCCCGTGGCTGCCCCAATCCCACCAAATGCCTAACAAATCCTGGATGGGTGGGGTAGGCATTCTTGGCACAACCCGTACAAAAAGCTGGTTTTCCCTAGGGGCAATCCGACCCCTACTCCCCGTGGTTGCCCCGAAACAGCCCTGACGGTAGAGGCGTTCCGAAAACTATGTCCCTGAAAGTCGAGTCGTCCCTTTAGTCGGCCAAAGTTCCGGCGTCACAGATAATAACGAGCACCGAAACCATTGGTCTCTAAATTGAGATGTTGCACCATGATCGATAAGCCTGTTTTGGGCGGAATCTCCTGCCCAACCCCCACTCCCCACAAGAAAACTCATTCTTTGTGGAACGGGCCCCAGAGCCGGTTCTTGGTAATGGTGCAACATATAAGTCTAAAAGGCGCTGGTTGCTGAATCCGAAAGCGAGAATCGACGCACCGAATATGATCCAAGATTTTGTCCTGAGTTATAGCCCACATTCCGCAGCTTCCACTGTCACCATCGCTTTTTACCTATTTTTACCCACCAATCAAGCTCTCACTTAAACTTCTCTACCGTACATTCACGGATAAAAAACTTTTTAAGGGCATAATTTACAGCTTGAAAATAGTTTTATCAGTAATTATGCTGTGTTACACCCCAGTTTAGGAATCTGAGTTATAGCTTTTTGAAAGACAGAACATTCAGGACTCAAATCCGGGTAGCAGCACCCCTATTATTTGATGCACGCCATAGGAAATAGCGAGCTAGAAGCCATCAATTTAGGCATTTTGCCTAAATCAAATCAGCTTATTCTCAATCTTCATCGAATCTTTATCAAAACTACTTGCATTAACTTGTGCTTTGCTTTAGATTGAATATGTGAAGGGAAAAAACCTACTTGCAGTCAACTTAAAAATAAAGGTGTTAACCATGAAATCCCAATTAAACTTAGTCAAATCTATTTTAGCTGTTGCCGGTATCGCCGCTGTTAGTGCAGTCTCTGCAGCACCGGCTTCCGCCATCGGCTTGGCACCTGCCTCTGCCTTCAGCTTTGCTAATATCGTGGGTGGGGATACGCCAGGAGATGCCTATGCAAATAGCTTTTCATTTGACGTAATTGACCAGGGTTCATCAGTTCTTTTTAATATCTTCAACTCTGGAAATGCCGCAGCCTCTGAGATGTTTATCAGTAAAGTTTTCTTTGATGATAATAACTTTCTGTCGGGTGTGGCTAACATTTATAACAATAGTAACGTAGCTTTTACTGGGGGTGCTAGTAACGATCAGTTGCCTCAAGGTGGTAATGGCTTCACCACAGACTATGCCTTCTCACGTAACACTGGTGCTGGTAATAGATGGGGTATCCAAGGTGGCGAAATGTTGGGATTGAGCTTTACTGGAAATTATGCTAACGTAGTTTCCGCGTTGACTAACGGTTCCTTAAAATTAGGTTTGCACGTTCAAGCCTTACCAGGTGGTGCAAGCGATTCTTACATCAGCAGCACTAGCAACACTGAAGCTACTCCTGAACCTTTAACAATGCTTGCTGCTGGAGCCGCTGTTGGCTTTGGTGCTATGTTCAAAAAGCAACGCGCTCAAGCTCAAAAAGGTGAATAGGCGATCGTTTGAACTGGTTTTCGATTCTGGCTTGATGCCAAACTGATTATTTTATGTTCGGGCTAAAAACCTGGTTTCTTGGTGAAACCAGGTTTCTTAGTATCTGATAGCGCGCCACCGTGACAACCCCAGACTTTGAAGCCGAAATCAGAGCATCTTATATTTGTAAAAACACTTCTTCTGGCTCCTTCCTTCTTCCTCTTTCCTCCTGGCTGCTGCCTCAAATTGCTAGGTTGGCTGCTTTCATTGAGAGGCTGCCGTCAAATCGCCCCTAGACAGCGCATTTAAGAACTACCGTAAGGCTGTTTCTGAAGCATTTCCGATATATAGCAATCCTTGCAGGAGTCGTAAATTTTTTACCCCACCCAAACCCTCCCCAAACCCCAGGGCTGTTTCGGGGCAACCACGGGGAGTAGGGGTCGGATTGCCCCTACGGAAAACCAGGGTTTTGTAGGGGCGGTGCCAAGAGTGCCCGCCCCCACCCACAGATGATTTCATGGGCATTTCAGGCATCGGGGCTCTTCACGAGGGTTGGCCCCTACAAGAAAATGAAACAGCCCTGCCCCGAAGCCGCTCTGAGGAAGAAATTCACAAATGATTTAGGATTGCTATAAAGACACCCTCGATTCTTGAAAAGCAAATAATCACCATTGAGCATGGCTCGAACTCTAACTCGCTCAGCCGTATTTACTCGAACCTCAGTGTCACACCATGCACGGAGCCAATTGCGCCTACTCTCAAGAAATCCAAACCTCATTCAGGCTACTTATTTTTAATTTTTGTTGATTAACTCCCTTTTTAGTCTTTGCTTACAGGGGCTAAGTAAGCAAGCGCTAGGCATCCAACCAATCATTTCGAGTACCAGTCTTTTCACCAGGTGTCCTAATCCTGAGCTATGCGTTGCCTCTAAGTCTCATCATTCATCAAATTCCAGAGTGTCTACTAACCTCATCTCAAAGATTTACAGCCCTTAAAATCCCCCAAGTCCTTTCCGTAGGAGGGATTCAAGCTACTAAGTTGTCTAAATCCCGTACTATTTTTATGATATGATCTAAAAATTAGTCTGGACTGTTTTTAGTTCGTAGTCTGAAACCCTCGATTTTCCGTGGGTACTTTGATGGCCAAATCGCCTTGCCACCCTTATTCTACGGTTGACAATCAAAAACAGTCCGCAGTATGGCTCTAATCAATCAACTAATAACTAATATCTAAAATGTTCAAGAGAAAACTTTTTTGGCTCATCATTATCGCCACAGCTTTAGTAACTCTGAATATGACACTCCTGTGGAAAATGGACGATGTTGCTCATTTTTGGATGAGTATAGTTTTTTGGTCCGCTGTGGGTTCCCTACTGTGGGACAAGCAGGATATTCTCAAACAGAGTGAGGGAAAAAATGACGTATTATCGATTGTCGCTGGGACAATATTAATAGCTTTTATTTTATTTAAAAGTGCTCTGGTTTCCAGTAAATTCGATCCTTTTTTAAGACTGGCACCTTTTTTGTCTGGTTTAGGTTTGAGCTTAATTGCGGTAGGCTTTCAGAACTTAAAACTATATTGGCGTGAATTGGTAATACTATTTTTTCATGGCACCCCCAGTGTCATTACGTTACCTTTAGTGGATTTTGTTACCTCGCTTACTGCTAAATTTGCTTATTATTCTTTGTGGTATGTCGGTTTTAATGCAACACGTGAGGGTAATTATGTTGCTTTACCGACAGGAAGGGTGTTGGTAAATGGGGGTTGTTCGGGTATAGAGGCAATGAATTACTTATTAGGTTTAGCTGTAGTTTGTTTGGTGATGTTTCCTACTAAACAAAATAAGGCTTTGGTAATAGGTGTCGCTGTCCTTTTTGGTTTTATTATTAATGTTTTTCGAGTGGCGGGAATGGCATTGTTAGTTGCATCTAATCGCCTAGATTTGTTTAAATATTGGCATGAGGGTGAAGGTTCTTTAGTCGTGGGAATGATTGCAGTGATTTTGTTTGGGATATTTTATCAATTTATGTTGAAACGAGATAGCCAACTTAGTCAAAGTTCGGGAAATTAATTAGTTGCAATTTGAGGTAATATATCGGTTCTTCGATTTCCCCTCCCATAGTCAGGAGTCTTACTCAAATGTCCGGGTGTTGAAATCCGCCAATGTCACTACCTGTCGTTTAACGCCGTCTATATCTATCATAAAAAGGATGTCAGGAATTATAGGAAACTTGTTATGCCGACAAATGAAAGTCAAATAAGTCAAGTTTACGGTTCAGAGGATGCTCAGGGTATTTTACAGCTTGCGATCGCGCGGCGACAGGATGAAGGGGAATTATCGAGAGTGCAGCTTTTCGAGATTGCAGCGGAATTGGGCATTTCCGAACAGGATATTGTAGCTGCGGAACAGCAATGGTTAGCAACTAGAGGAGAAGTTCAAGAAAAGCTGGTTTTTAACTCTTACCGTCGTCGCAACTTGCAGAAAAATGTGACCAAGTACGGTATTATCAATACTTTTTTAGTTTTGTTTAATCTAGCAGGTTCGCACGAGCTTTCTTGGTCACTTTTCATTTTACTAACCTGGGGATTGGGATTGTCGCTGAATGCTTGGAATGTTTATCAAACTGAAGGGGAAGATTACGAACAAGCATTTCAGCGGTGGCGTTTGAAGAAACAGGTGGGAGAGTCGATTGGTACTGCGACGAATAAGTTTATGAAGTGGTTACAGTCGTGATTTTCTATGGTAAAAAACGCGATCGCCCTTTCTTTTACTTGACACTGGTGAAGTAATTCGGATTTTAACTCGTTACTGGAAAGAATAATTGTTAAGGTTTTTTCTTGAACCTCTCCCCAAGAGCGATCGCCCTTTATTGAGTTATACAATCAAGGACACTGCAATGCCATGTCCCTACAAATATCCCTCTTTGAGTCCCTCCCGCCAGTCTATCGCATTCTCTCCTCGCGAAAAACCTAACTTTCCTGGGGCAACTTTCCCTTAGTCGCATCTTCAACCACAGGATGAATTAAAGCAGATCGGAAACCTTGCCGAATTTCCGAACTCAAATACCTGCGCTGCAAAACCTGCCATTTTTGCCAAGCTGCGTAGCGATTTTCGGCCAACAAACCAGCCAACTTCGGCAACTCTTTTTTCAGATCGCGATCGACAAAATCTGTCAAAAACTCGCCTAAAACTTCACTGTCTTGAATATCGCCCAAACATTCCTGAATAGCTTTCACATCTTCGACATAAACTTCGTAAGTCTCGCTGTAAAAATTCCCAAACAGATTCATCAAATAGCGAACCCGCTTAGCTTGCTTCCGCAAATCGTGCAGAATAGTTCCCTCCGCTGCTAACTTCTCTTCGACAGCCTCAGCATTTAAATCATCAGCAACTTTAACTTTGCCATCTTCATATTTTGTACCCAGCAACCAAGCCGGATGTAGGAAAAACTCGCTGACTTGAGGTAACAGTAAATCGGGCAAAACCTCAGCAATTGGCAAATGTTCGATCGCCCGAAACTTCGGTTTTTCCAGCCAATCCTCGATCGACTGCTTCAGCGATTCGTAGCTTTTGTGCTCTAAAATCTCCCTCACCCCTTTCAAAGCCCGGTGGCGCTGTTTGAGCAAATTCGACAAAGCCTTATCCAAAACTTCCTGTTCCTGGGCCGGCAAATTCGGGTAATAGCGGTTTTGGAGACTTTCGAGCATCACATCCAAATCCCTGAGCGTTCCCAGAATCCGCCCCACCTTACCAATTTTACGTTCAGAAGCCTCTTTTGGCCAATCTATAACCGGAGCAAAACCAGTCACAGCCGATCGCAAACGTCTCAATCCCACGCGCATTTGATGAAGTTCTTCCGCGTCTTTGTCTTTGATAACTTCAGCCTCGTGCGCTACACTTTTGCGGAAATATTTCTCAATCGCCCCAGATGCAGCGTCTCCGAGTGTTTTAACTGGAGTTTTAACTTTTGCTGATGTTTTTACGTTCATGGCAGGTGTAGACTCCACTTTCCTGATTGATTTTAATTTTGATTTCAAAGCTTTGCTAATAAGGGGTTATATCCTAGCACACACTTTTAATTTAGGAAGCGCAGCCACAATAAATCTTAATATAAAGTGCTTGACCATTTCTACAAAATCAGCATTTAGGAATCTTCAATCTCCAATCTTCAATCTCCAATCTTCAATCTCCAATCTTCAATCTTCAATCTTCAATCTCCAATCTTCAATCTTCAATCTTCAATCTCCAATCTCCAATCTCCAATCTTCAATCTTCAATCTTCAATCTTCAATCTAAAATCTAAAATCGAATTACCCTCCCTCGCCCTTGAGCTAATAAAAATCGGATTTCTGGCGCGCTTTCCCAAATAGGTTAAGATCGCTGCAAACCGATGTTTATTCGCCAAAGGGTGAGAGAGGGTGCGATCGGGAGGACAAGTTTTAAATTAAATCAAACCCGCCCAGGCTGCCCGACTTCAAAGAGGCAGTTTAGCCTTTCCAGTCTTTCTCAGATTGCTCGAGCACGTAGGTTGCTACATCCTCGATTTGTTCGGGCTTCAAGCGGCCGGCGAAAGCAGGCATAGCATTTTTGCCCTTAGTTACCTGAGTGGTAATAGCTTCGAGAGAATTCATACCGTACTTCTCAAGAGCAGTCTTTTTCAAGGTTTTCATGGCCATAACCACGTTGCCGCCACCGATGTGACAAGCAGCACAGTTCGAGCTAAAGATTTTAGCTCCTTTAACCGCATCACCTGCCAAAGCAGGGCGACCAAAGCCGACGGTAAAAATTGCGAACGCTAATAGGGCGATCGATAAGAGTCTTTTCAACGCAGTTCTCCTCTAATGGACACGCAAGGGGTGATTCTTTAGATATTTTACCTGGTGAAATACCTAGCACTGACCTTTTTTACAGTGTAGGCTTCGTGTCTCGTTTGCCGTTGCTCTGTTGGGTATCTCATTACAGAGATTCGTCACTGAAGACGATCCGAGTCTTACACAGCATTTCTGGGCTTTTACACCCTTTATCCCTTCGTAGGGAACCCACGCAGAAGCCCTGTTTCCCAAGGCAAAAACTATTTTCGTACAACAAACTTGGATTGTATTTTATGGTGGGACGTGCCTTACCAACCAGCGGTCTGTTCTTTCCCCCTTTCTCTCGCAGTTGTCCTTGGCCAAGCATATTACTGCTACTGTAGCCTGTTGTTTGCAGTCGAGTGGGTGGGTCGCAACCACTTATATCTTACACATTTTTTTGCTAGAGAAACAGTAAATTGTCGCTCTTTTTCATAGACGTTGCTTTGCTTATATCCCGACGCCCAATTGAGTACAATTACAGCGTGGGACTTACGCCAAATTAGTTAAAACAGGCGCGATCGCGCAGTCGTATCGCCTTCTTCCGAGTAATTTACCACTTTTTGGCAGTAGCAGTTCAACTCTCAAAATTCTCCACGCCCCAGCCCGGAGCTTTCTGAGCAGCCCGGATCACAAAAGCCGCTAAATTTTCAATCTCAGCCTGTGGCATCCAGCTTTCCGGCACTTGGCGGCACCAAAAAGTCTCCTCAGTACCGTCATAAGTCATCGGTTCTCTCAGATACGCCACCAGACTATTGATATTGTTGCGGGGAGGGGTTGCCCCCTTGAGGTCAGCCAAAGACAGAGATATCGTCGGATCGGGCAAATTAGCTCCTCCGACGTGACAATTCAGGCAATTTTGCTCGAACAATACCTTGCCCGCAGACAAATCAAACGCCGAAAACAAGCGAGTATGTCCCTCAGAGTCCAACTCCAGAGCCACAGGTTCGCTGGCTTGTAAATACCTATTCACATAAGAATCGGCAGCAGCCAAAACAGGTTGAGGAGCCAACAGCACGAGTGGCAAAATAATTAACATCCCCAACAGAAAGCAGACAAAAGCACCACGACGCAGCATGAGGGACTACAACCTTTTGCGATAATCAATGAGCAGGAGGTAAATTTTAGATTTCAGATTTTAGAGCGAAAAACGACCAGCCAGCAATCCTTGCCGAACTTCAGCCCTCTCCCAATCCAAAATCCAAAATCTAAAATCTAAAATCTAAAATCGATTAGCGAGCGCCTTTGCCACCAGCCCACTGCTTGGAGACAATTTTTGGCTGCAACAGAATGTGACCGGCAATCGCGTACAAATCGTCATCCGAGAGATTTCTCATCTCAGCGAAAATATCCGCACTCTTCATGCTCGGATGCAGTTCCGAAATTTCCTCAAACCCGTCATAAGTGGTGGGATTTTTCATAAAGTCCACCAGCGACTCAATATTATTCCGGGGCGGGTTGGCCAAAGCCAGAGTTTCCGGGCTCAAATTCACGTTCGGGTCAGTTTTGGTCATGCCCGCAGCGTGACATTGAGCGCAAGCCGAATTGAACAGGCGTTTGCCTTGCTCAACTTGTTTGAGGCTCAGCACCACTGGAGTACCCTTGTCATTCAAAGGCAGAGTGCGAAGTTCAGGACTCAGTTCGATAGCCATCGCACTGCTGACAAATAACTGAAAGCTCAAGAATACAGCGGTCAGAGCAATGAAATATCTTTTAAGCATGGTTCTCCTTAAAAAAATCCGGCAAATTATTGAACGCTAAGAGATCATACCTGGCAAACAGATTTGTGTTCAAAATTCCCTGAGTCTGCAACAACTGGCGAAAGTTTGTGCAGCCATACCTTTAAAGGTAGAGGAATTTTGCGATCTAATCTGCAAGAAGTTTTGAGTCGCGCCTTTTTTCGAGAGTGGACATAATTGCCTTAACATCCTCCAAAGCCAAACGGGTTTGAGGGTGCTTGTAGGCAATTTCCAACTCGTCGCACAAGCGGATCACTTCTTCAACAGGGACGTTGAAGTCCTCTGCTATTTCTGCGATGGACAGGTCTGCAAAACCCATAATTTTTAGGTCGCTGACAGGTCAAAATTGAGTTGACGGCTATTAACTGAAAACCGGACAATTTTAGAAAGCGCTGTTAGCTTGTTCTGTTAGTTTGTTCTGTTAGTTTGTTCGATCGCAAGCTAACTAACCGCTAACTGCGACTAGGCATTTTTGCCCAGCCTAACTTCAGGGCCAATCAACTTCCGATCAATATCATCCCACTGCTGGGTCGTTATTACCAATAGGAGTTGCGCGGGCGGGACTCAAAACCCGGTGTCTGGGTCAATATCTGGCTACCAAACTCAATATTTTTCCTCGAAACCGGGTTTTGAGCCATTCCTCAGAAATTTTTCGTCTCTCCCCCGGACTCACCAACAGACAATCCTCCGGCGCAGCAGCTTAGGGAGAAAGTTTGAAAGCGTGAGTCTGCGGGGACACAGCGTGGCTATCGCTGCCATTGAGGGCGGGAAATTCCGAGTCTGCCAAGAAAGGCTGTTGCTGGTGGAGGCTGATGAGCTGACCGAGAGTTTTCTTTAATTGAGTCCGGGGTACAATCAAGTCTACAAAACCGTGGGCGAAGGAGTATTCGGAAGTTTGATAATTTTCCGGCAGCTTTTCCCGCAGAGTTTGTTCGATTACCCGGCCGCCCGTAAAGGCCACAGTAGCTTTTGGCTCTGCAATTATAATGTCTCCCAGCATGGCAAAACTGGCGGTGACGCCACCGGTGGTCGGGTGGGTCAAAATCGGGATGTAAAGCAGTCTCGCTTCCCGGTGGCGTTCCAGAGCCCCGGAAATTTTAGCCATTTGCATCAAGCTGAGCATTCCTTCTTGCATTCTTGCACCACCGGAAGCGCAGACAATGATCGCGGACAAGCGTTCCCGCGTGGCGTGTTCGATGAGGCGAGTTAGCTTTTCTCCGACTACTGAGCCCATGCTGCCGCCGATGAACTGAAATTCCATGACTCCGAGGGCGACTGGCAAATTTTCTAGTTTGCCGATGCCTGTTTCTACGGCGTCTAGGTGGCCTGTTTTTTCTTGAAATTCTCGGAGTCGATCGCTATATTTTTTTCGATCGCGAAATTTCAGGGGATCGGTGGCGTGCAGTCCTTCGTTAAGGGGCATCCAGGTATTGGGATCGATCAATTGCTCGATGCGATCGTCACTGTAAACTCTGATATGATGCCCGCATTCCAAGCAAACCATTTGATTTGCTCGCAGGTCTTTGGTATAACTCAGGGCATCGCAAGCTTCGCATTTATTCCAAAGTCCGTCCGCAATTTCTCGTTCCGGCCGTTCTTGGGAGTTCGGTACTGATTTTCGTCGATTTGCAAACCAATCAAATAGAGACATTAAAACTTGGTATTTGTTAACTGTTGACTGTTGACTGTTGACTGTTGACTGTTGACTGTTGACTGTTGACTGTTGACTGTTGACTGTTGGCTGTTGTTATTTGTGAGTTGTTAGCTGCTACCAATAACTAATAACTAATAACTAATAACCAATAACCCATAACAACAGACTTGACTACTGACTATTGTCCTCTTCAACTGGACTGATGAGGAGCCATGCTGTTCGCTGGTGTTGTGGAAGAACTTGCAGGGCTGTAGCACTCCCAGCCCCGAAATAAGATGCTATGCCCAAGTCTACAATCCGGGCCGGGATTTCATGAGCAGCTAGGAGCTGCTGCATTAATTCCGCTTCCCAACGAAAGCTAGTAGTTGTAAGTGTAATCCAAGACACGGAACAATTTTACCAATTTTTGAGACAATATTATGTTCGATCGCGCCTGACTACGGGCACATCAGAAACTAAAATTCGGGAAAAACAACTGCCAGTAACTAGATAAGATCGCTTCGCCCCACAGAGCAGTAATTGCTGTACCTAGAGCCAGAAACGGGCCGAAAGGCATGGGTTGACGCCGATCGAGCAACCCGATAGCGATCGCCCCACCACCAACAAAAGCCCCGGCGACACAAGCAATAAATCCCGCTAGCAGCAAGTATTTCCAGCCCAGCCAAGCTCCCATCAAGGCGGCTAATTTGGTATCTCCGGCGCCCATAGCATTCTGCCCCAGCCCGATCGTCCCGGCAAGTCCGATCGCGTCAAACAGCCACAACCCGACAACTGATCCGGCGATCCCATCGAGTACCAGATAGTTTACCGAGTCGATCAAACTAAATGTCGGCCACAAACCTTTCGCCATTTGGAAAACCAATCCGAGCACCAAACCCGATCGAGTTAAAGAATTAGGCAAAGTCATTGTATCGCAATCAATCAAAGACAAAGCCAACAGCCAGCTAAACAAAGCCCAAAAACCAAGAGTTTGGACTGTTACGCCAAACCGCCAGAAGATTAGCAAAAACAGCAAACCCGTAGCTGCTTCCACCAGTGGATAGCGGGCCGAAATCCGACTGTGGCAGTGATTGCAGCGTCCCCGCAGCCACAGCCAACCGAAAACGGGTATATTTTCGTAATTTCTGAGTTGATTTAAACATTTGGGACAGCGAGAAGGAGGGTGGATCACCGACAAACCCGCAGGCAACCGATAGACTACCACATTTAGAAAGCTGCCAATAGCCGCTCCGAAAATAAAGACGATCGCCATGACAAGGGAATTAAAGATTATTTCCATTAAGTTGACTGTTCACTGTTGACTGTTGACTGTTCACTGTTGACTGTTCACTGTTGACCGAAAGCATCCAGGATACAAGCCCCCGGATTCGTCCGTCCAGAAATAAAAAACCTGTATCCGATAAAGGAGCCCCCGAATTTATCCGTGGGGTCAATCTTCAATTCTTTAATCTAAAATCTAAAATCTAAAATCTAAAATCGATTGACTGTGGTTATTTATTAATTGTTAGATTGTGTTCGGTCAATTACCCATAAGGTTTGTAGTAAGGACTTTAGTCAAAAGTCAAATTCTTAGGACTAAAGTTCTCACTACAAACCTATTTTTTGACACTCGATCGAGCCAACATAAATATTAGTTGTCAATGCCCCATGCCCCATGCCCAATGCCCCATGCCCCATGCCCCATGCCCAATGCCCAATTACTAATTAATACATTTGAGATTCAATTTCGTCAAAAGTAACAAAACGTTCACCGGGCAATAAAATCGGCTGCGAAGCAAAAATTAACTGACCTCGATCGCTTCCTTGACTGACAACTACACCCGCCGGACGCTGCATCTGCTCGGAATGCACTTTCAGATACATACCATAGGCCGATCGAGCAGCTCGGATCAAATCGGGAGCTAGCAACCGGTGACTTTCGGAAGTTTCTATCGTGGGTTCTGGGTTTGGCTGGTATGGAGTCACTGGAAACTTATCATAATGGTATAAAGTCGAGCTATTGGTGTTGCCTCTACATTGATAGAACTTACCCTATTTTTTAAGAATAAACTTAGGTGGAAATTATTAATAGATTAACCTACAATCCTCCCTTGGCTGCGATCGAACTGCGGCTGCGATCGCTCCTTTCCGCTCAACTGTACGCTGCTGCGTGGGTAGATCCGTCCCCCGCAACGCTAATGGGGGTTTTCGATCACCTGCGAACTCTGCGCTACATCCTCCACGACTACGTGCCCAGGCCCGTGTCCGAATCTCCGCCCAACCCAGGCGAGGTGCGCTACCAGTGGCAAACAGGCACTTTGCTGTTCACGGATTTGGCAGGGTTTACCTCGCTGTTGGAAGCGAACGCGACCCAGGGGCGCAAGGGAGCTGAAAGCCTGCTGGGCGTGATTAACGACTATTTTGCCTCGATGATTGAAATTGTCAGCAAATCGGGCGGGGATTTGCTGGAGTTTACCGGAGATGCGATGCTGGTGCAGTTTCCGTCAGGGGTTTACCAAGAGGATACAGCCAGGGCGGTGCGGGCTGGTTTGCGGATGCAGCGGGCGATGGCTGAATTTGCCAATATTGAAACGGCGCGGGGTGTTTTGTCTTTGAGGATGCGGGTGGGCATCCACTGCGGCCGCTATATTAGTGCTGACATCGGTACGCCGCTGCGGATGGCTCACGTACTGCTGGGGCATTCTGTCCAGCAAGCCAAGCAAGCTGAGGGTTGTGGGACTGTGGGGCGGGTGTGTGTGACTGAAACTGCTAGAGAGTCTGTGGGAGAGCAATTTCGTTTTGAACCGGGCAAACCGGGTTATTTTTTGGTGGCGGACGATTTCACGGACGATCGACTCGGAGAGTATGATATCACTTTGACTCGGCGGCGGATGCCGAGTTCGGTATTGCTCGATCGCAGCGTTGCGGGTTTGGTAAGCGAAATCGGGCAAGCTGTGAATCGGCTTGAACCCCTTGCTAGTTATATTCCCAAAACTATCCTGAGACTGCTGGTGGAAAATGCAGACAGGCGGAAAATTCCACCGGATTTTCCTGAACCGACGGTGATGTTTGTCAACTTGATAGGTTTACCGGAGTCTGTGGAGAAAGCTTCGCCGGAGGAAGAAGTCAATCTGGTAGTGAGTTTTTCTCGGGTGTTTGCGTCGATCGATGCTGTAGTCTCAGCTAAAGGGGGCGTGTTGCAAAAAGTAACGGCGCACTTAGATGGTTCGGATATGCTGATTTATTTTGGCGTGCCCGACGCTCACACGGATGACGCCAGCCGCGCGGCTAGTGCGGCGATTGCGATCCGAGATATCATTTCAGGTTTGCCACCAGTAATTATCGGCGGTGAAGAGGTGGGAGTAAGCTGTCAAATTGGGCTATCCCTGGGGCCGGTGTTTGCTGCTGAGGTTGGGGAACCGCGAGGGCGCAGGGAGTTTAATATCCTCGGCGATACGGTGAATACGGCGGCTCGGTTGATGAGCAAGGCGGGGGAAAACCAAATTTTGATTGCTGAAAGGGTGTGTGAGTCGATCGGGCTAAACTTCATTTGTGAGGCTTTGGGATCTGTTGCTCTGAAGGGGAAATCTGCTCAAACTCCGATTTTTGCTTTGCAAGGTGCAAAAGGGGAGAAGGGAAAAGGGGGCGTTTAAATAACTTTGCTGGGCAATAAGGGCCTACTACTGGTCAATTGAGAGCATGACCAACCATTACCGCATCATTATTATGCGCGATCGTACCCCAAAATCCTAAAATACGGTAAATCGATTAAATTAGCGTATATTCCCTGTAATACCGACAATTTTTAATAAATCTGTAAAAATAAAATTACCCGCCCTCTGCTTAACTATTAACTCCGGTAATTTTATCGATATACAGTGGTATACTGCCAGTAAAGTTACTCTCAATCCCTTTCTTGTTGGCATTTATGTTGATTAAGCTGGCAGAAACCCACCTCTTAGGCATTTTGAGCTACTGCCACCAAATTTTCCTTTTTCGGAGAGTTCGCAGTCTTTCCCTGCTATTTGCAACCGGACTCGGCTTGAGTTTGGTAGTGGCGGCTTGTTCTCCTACCGCTACCACGCAGGACACAGCCACTGCGAACACTTACGCACCTCCAAAAAGCGTTACAGTTAGCATCGGCTATCAAAAATCAGCTACCGTTCTCAACGCTCTCAAAACCAAAGGCGACTTAGAAAAAGCTTTAGCAGCCTCCAAATCTTCTGTAAAATTTGTAGAATTTCCTGCTGGGCCTCCTCTATTAGAAGGAATGAACGCAGGTAGTATTGACTTTGGCTACACAGGAGAAGCACCGCCAGTTTTTGCTCAAGCTGCTGGAACTGAATTAGTTTATGTTGCTTACGAAACTTCAAATCCTAAGTCGGAAGGTATCCTAGTTCCCAAGGATTCACCTATAAAAACTGTTGCCGATCTTAAAGGCAAAAAAGTAGCTTTTGCCAAAGGTTCTAACACACACTACCTCCTAGTTAAAGCCTTAGAAGCGGCTGGACTTCAATATAGCGACATCAACCCAGCTTTCCTCAAACCAGCAGAAGCCCGCGCCGCTTTTGAAGGGGGAAATGTCGATGCTTGGGCAATTTGGGACCCGTACTTAGCCGCAGCAGAAAAATCCGCAGGCGCGAGACTTATAACAGATGCAACAGGAATCGCTGCCAATCGAGGTTACTATCTTGCGCGCAAGGGTTTTGTGGACGAACATCCTGAGATGTTGAAACTCATTTTAGATGAAGTCAAAAAGGTAGATCGATGGGCTGCAGACAATCCAGTAGAAGTGGCTAAATTTCTGGAGACGCAATTAGGGATAGAAGCCTCCGTGTTAGAAGTGTCTGAAAAGCGACGCAAATATGGCGTTTTTCCCCTCAGCGATGAAGAGATTGCTGGACAGCAACAAATTGCTGATACCTTCCAAAAACTGCAACTTATTCCTAAGCCCGTCCAAATTAAAGAAATCGTCTTGAAAGATGGTAAGTAGGGTCATTAGCCAGGAGAAATTAACGTGAATACTCAATGGATAAAAACTGATGTGCTTGTAATTGGTGGCGGTACGGCTGGCACGATGGCTGGTATCAAAGCTAAACAGGCAAATCCTGACAGCGAAGTGCTAATTTTAGAAAAGGCAAATATTCGCAGAAGTGGTGCGATCGCAATGGGAATGGACGGTGTAAACACTGCCGTCATTCCCGGCCATTCTACACCAGAACAGTACGTTCGCGAAATTACCCTTGCTAATGACGGCATTCTCAACCAAAAAGCCGTTTATCAAACTGGAAAGTTAGGCTATGAAGTCATCCAAGAGTTAGAAAGTTGGGGAGTAAAATTTCAGAAAGATGCCCAAGGTAACTACGACTTAAAACAAGTTCATCGGGTCGGCAAATATGTTTTGCCAATGCCCGAAGGCAAAGACCTCAAACAAATTTTAACCAGACAGGTAAAACGCCACAAAGTTAAAGTTACCAATCGAGTGATGGCAACCCGCGTTTTAGTGCAAGCAGGACGCGCTACAGGAGCCGTTGGCTTTGACGTGCGAAGTGGCGATTTTGTAGTAATTCAAGCGAAAGCTGTCATTCTTTCTACAGGTGCTTGTGGTCGTTTAGGACTACCCGATTCCGGCTATCTTTATGGCACCTATGAAAATCCGACTAATGCCGGAGATGGCTACTCAATGGCTTACCACGCTGGAGCCGAACTCACTAACATTGAGTGTTTTCAAGTCAACCCGCTAATTAAAGATTATAACGGCCCTGCTTGCGCTTATGTCGCCGGACCCTTCGGTGCTCATACTGCTAATGCCGAAGGTCATCGCTTCATTAGTTGCGATTATTGGAGCGGTCAAATGATGCTGGAAATCTGGAATGAATTACACTCTGGTAAAGGCCCAATTCAATTAAAAATGACTCATCTCGATGAAGATACTATCGCTGAAATAGAGTCAATTCTTTGGTCAAATGAGCGGCCGAGTCGAGGTCGATTCCACGAGGGGAGAGGGGAAAATTATCGTGATCACGGCGTTGAAATGCACATTTCTGAAATTGGGCTATGCAGCGGCCACAGCGCCTCTGGTGTTTGGGTGAATGAAAAGGCAGAAACAACTGTGCCCGGACTCTACGCAGCGGGAGATATGGCAAGCGTTCCTCATAATTACATGATCGGGGCTTTTGTGTTCGGTAGAATAGCAGGAACTAATGCCATTGACTACATCCAAAGTTTAGATTATGTCGAGCCTGACGCTGATTTTCTGGAAGCAGAAAAAACGCGGGTTTATGCACCTTTAAACCTGCCCAATGGAATCCCTCACACGCAAGTAGAATATAAGTTACGGCGCTTAGTGAATGATTATTTACAACCACCCAAAGTAGGAAACAAAATGGAGATTGGGCTGAAAAACTTTGTCCGTTATCAAGAAACTCTACAGGAAATGGGCGCTCACGATCCTCATGAGTTAATGCGCTGCATGGAGGTTCACTTTATTCGAGACTGTGCGGAGATGGCGGCGAGGGCTTCTTTGTATCGCTGTGAGACTCGTTGGGGGCTTTATCATTATCGGCTAGATTACCCTGATAAAAATAATGAAGAGTGGTTTTGCCATGTTAATTTGAAAAAAGAGGAATCTGGAGAAATGAGCTTGTTTAAGCGTCCAGTTGAACCTTATATTGTGGATGTTGATTTACATAAAGAGGATTATAATGTTGTAGCGCGTTGAGTTATAGTAATATTAGGTTATTTGTTCCCGTCATTTGGACAAATAATACTAAGGTTACTATACATTAAAGTGGGATGTGAGATATTGTCTAGTTGAGGGATTTTTAGATCGGGAAGATATTGTAGAGTGCCTCAGTTCTAAATAATTTGTGAGTTCTACAAAACTTTTGCTCTAACGCACCCGACCCTATAATCAGTTGCTTAAATGCTATACAGCTTATTGTAGAGGTGAGCTCTCGTCAAAATCTTTGATTTCTCCTTATCAGATCCATAAACCCACTCTATCCCACTTGACAATCGGATAACTTTATTCACCATTAACCATCGCACCTAACTATGGCTTTAATTACACAACGAGTTGATGTTCCAGTCACCGTAGATGAGTCTAAGTGTTTGGAAAAGTGCCAGGTCTGCATTGATGTTTGTCCTTTGGATGTACTTGCCAAAAATCCCGAAACAGGGAAAGCTTACATGAAATACGATGAATGTTGGTTTTGTTTGCCTTGTGAAAAAGAATGTCCAACCAACGCCATAACGGTTAAAATTCCCTTCTTGTTGCGCTAAGTTTTTCGAGTTTCTATAAAGTGTAAAAATTAATGATTAGTGAGAATGATAGTGAATTAAATCAATGGCTAGAAATGCTGCGATCGCCCGAACTAAGCGATCGCCTTGTTGCCGTGAAAAATTTACAATATTTGGGTGATGAAGAAGCTACAAATGCCCTACTTTTCGCCCTGTCAGATGAGAGTAGTGCCGTTCAAAAAATTGCCATATCTGCCCTTTGGGAAATTGGCAATCCTGTAGCTATTCCTGCTTTTATTGACTGTCTAGGTTCCGCCGATGTCGATATTCGTCAAGAAGCATTATCAGCATTAAATGAGTTAGTTTCACCAACTGACTTACGGCAACTACTAGATGCACTCCACCGCGACAATGTTAATATCCAACTCAATATCTTAACCTTGTTGCGGAAGATTCACGATGCTCAGTCTTTACCCGATATTTTACCATTTTTTGCATCCGCTGTTCCTGAATTGAGAGCAACAGCAGTAACCACTCTCAGCTATCTCAATCAGGTGGAAAAATGCCCCCAAGCTTTGGCTTTAATATCGGATACAGATTTAAATGTTCGCCGTGCTACGGCTTTAAGTTTAGGACATTTAACAGATCCAGAAGTCATCTCAATTCTGTGTCAAGCACTCAAAAGCGATACTGACTGGCAAGTGCGACGAAATGCAGCTAAATCTTTGGCAATTCATGCCGATAGTGCGGCAATTTTGGCACTGGAAACAGCGGTAAGTGACGAACACTGGCAAGTTCGCAAATTCGCGCTACAAGCGTTGCAAAAAATTCCCGATGAACGAGTCATGCCTGCTTTGATTAGAGCCTTAGCTGATGAATATTCAGATGTGCGGAAAGAAGCTGCGATCGCCCTCGGTAATCTCAGCAATCCTGCCGCCATGCCTGCGCTGCAACAATCTCTGGACGATCCCGATAAAGAAGTTACTATTTTCTCTCAAAAAGCGATTCAGAAAATTCAAACATTACTGCAAAATTCCCAAAATGGTTGATTCTTCCTCTTTACCAAAAACCCACTCACATCTACCCTCAGAAAATCCCGATCCTGTGGAAAAATTACGACAGCAAGAAGTTGTCAACTATCTCAAACAAGTCATCGAACCCACACTCAAAAATGATATCATCAGTTTGGGAATGGTGCGAAACTTGCGAATTGTTGAAAATTACATTTATTTGCGCCTTTATATTGGATCGCATCAGCAAGACTTGCCAAAAATAATTGAATCTGTTTTATCGCCTGTAAGCTGGTGCAAAAAAACTTATATTCAAACTTGCACGATAGCAAACGTGCGAACTACCTTAGCTATTTCTAGCGGCAAAGGTGGGGTTGGAAAATCTACAACGGCTGTGAATTTAGCAACAGCGTTAAAATTACAGGGAGCCAAGGTAGGCTTGCTAGATGCTGATGTTTACGGCCCCAATATTCCTCAAATGTTAGGCTTAGGACAAGCCGATGTAGAGACAATTAATACTGCTAAAGGTGAGAAATTTTTACCCCTGGAAGCACAGGGAATTAAAGTGATGTCAGTGGGTTTATTAGCCGAGCCAGAACGTCCTTTAGCATGGCGAGGCCCAGTTCTCCACAAAATTATTACGCAGTTTATTCAAGATGTAGAATGGGGCGAATTAGATTATTTACTCATTGATTTACCCCCCGGTACCGGAGATGCTCAAATTACCATTGTGCAAGAAAGTCCTATTTGTGGAGTGATTCTCGTTACTACGCCGCAACAAATATCTATTTCCGATGTCCGTCGCAATATTTATATGTTTCGCCAAGTAGGGGTTCCAGTGCTTGGGATTATTGAAAATATGAGTTATTTAATCTGCGATCGGGATGAAAAGCCCCTGCAAATTTTTGGTAGTGGTGGCGGTAAACAACTAGCAGAAGAACTCCAAGCGCCCCTCCTTGCCCAGATTCCTCTAGATCCGCGCATCTGTGCGGGAGGTGATACAGGAAAACCCCTAACAATTGCAGATCCGAACTCGGCGGTATCTCAGATTTTTATGCAGATAGCAGCAGTGCTAAATGCTACTTTTTCTCCGGCGAGTGCAACTGATATATTGCCCGCGAATATTAATCATGTAAGTAACTAGAGAAGTAATACAAACAAAAATCTACAGAATGTGCTTGCATTTTTGAAGCCATCTGTGGAATAATAGGAGCTTGTCAGAGTATACTACGGTATATCGCTCAACTTTTCGGAGTATGCTAGTCAATAATGATTAGCTCAGTTCTTGCATGGCTATTACGTTTCTTGGTTTTCCGCACTTAAATTCAGGAATAGACAATGTTAACCCCATTGAAAGAAAACCGATTTCCAGGCAGATTGAGACATCTTTGGAGCAAACTAAAACATAGTTATATCAAGACCTTTGCTTTACTTTTTGCAATTGGCTTCAGTTTGAGTTTGACAGTCTCAGCTTGTGCTCCTACTCAGCAAACAAATACAACTACAGCCCCAACTTCTGCTGCCACATCGGTGGCTAGTTCTAACTCACAACAGAGCAATGTAATTCGGATTGGCTATCAAAAATATGGAACTCTAAGCATCCTTAAATCACGAGGCAGTTTAGAGAAGCGTTTGGCCTCGCAAAACATTTCTGTACAGTGGCTTCAATTTCCCGCTGGTCCTCAATTACTAGAAGCTTTGAATGCAGGCAGTATTGACTTTGGTCATACAGGAGAAGCACCGCCTATTTTCGCACAAGCCGCTGGCGCACCATTAGTATATGTTGCTAATGAGCCTCCTAATCCTAAAGGCGAAGCTATCTTAGTACGGAAAGATTCTCCCATTCAAGATGTGGTTGGGTTGAAAGGCAAAAAAGTTGTATTTAATAAGGGTTCAAACGTACACTACCTAGTAGTAGAAGCATTAAGAGCAGCCGGATTAAAATATAGCGACATTCAGCCTATTTACTTGCCGCCAGCAGAGGCGCGGGCAGCTTTTGAACAAGGTAGCGTTGATGCTTGGGCGATTTGGGACCCGTTTTTTACAGTAGCAAAACGAGCTACTGATGCTCGCGTTCTTAAGGATGGAGAAGGGCTTGTAGCTAATCGGGAATTCTATCTAGCTGCTAAACCTTTTAACGACCAATATTCTGACCGGACTAAGGCAATTTTAGAGGAACTTCAAAAAATCGATGAATGGGCGGCGGCTCAACCAACTGAGGTGGCAAAACTGCTATCTCCCGCTCTTGGTATTGACGTTCCAACTTTAGAAGAAGTGGCACGGAGACGGCCTTACGGCGTGCAGCCCATTACAGCGGAAGTCATCACTTATCAACAAAAAGTTGCTGATACTTTCTTGGATTTGAAGCTGCTTCCCAAACAGATCAAAATTAGTGAAGTGGCTCAGGTAACTAAACAATAAATAGTGATGGAGACTAAGGCAAATGGAATTATTTTGGTTTATCCCAACTCACGGAGACGGACGGTATTTAGCGAGCGGAATTGGAGGGCGATCGGGCAGTTTGTCCTACTTAAAGCAAATCGCCCAAGCCATTGATCATTTAGGATTTACGGGCGCTCTACTTCCGACGGGACGCTCTTGCGAAGACGCATGGGTAGTGGCTTCTTCCCTCATGTCTGTAACGGAAAAAATGCGTTTTCTAGTAGCAGTTCGTCCGGGATTAATGTCTCCTGGGGTAGCAGCACGGATGGCAGCAACCTTTGACAGATTATCTAACGGGCGCTTGCTGATTAATGTGGTTACGGGTGGCGATCCGGTTGAATTAGCTGGAGATGGAGTGCATCTGAGTCACGACGCACGTTATGAATTGACTGATGAATTCTTGACTGTTTGGAGGGCAATGCTTGAAGCAAGTAACTCGACTAATGTGCGAGAGCAAGAAGTCGATTTTAGCGGTGAATATCTCCAAGTTAAGGGCGGGAAAGTTCTATTTCCACCTGTACAAACTCCTTATCCTCCGTTATGGTTTGGCGGTTCGTCGCCGATCGCACAACAAATTGCAGCAAAACATATTGATGTTTATCTGACTTGGGGAGAACCGCCACAACAAGTGGCAAAAAAAATTGATGCTGTGAGAAAATTAGCAGCAGAACAGGGTAGGAATGTGCGGTTTGGGATTCGCCTTCACGTCATTGTACGCGAAACTGAAAGCGAGGCTTGGGAGGATGCAAATCGATTGATTAAATATGTCGATGAAGATGCGATCGCGGCCGCCCAACAAGCTTATGCCAGAATGGACTCTGAAGGGCAAAAGCGGATGACAGAACTGCACGCAGGCAACCGCGAATCCCTAGAAATTAGCCCGAATTTGTGGGCGGGAATTGGGTTAGTAAGAGGCGGTGCTGGTACTGCTTTAGTCGGAGATCCCGATACCGTTGTCGAGCGAATATTGGAATATTCCGACTTGGGGATTGAAACTTTCATTTTTTCCGGTTATCCCCACTTAGAAGAAGCGTATCGAGTCGCTGAATTGCTATTCCCCCGCTTGCCGTTGAAGAACCAACCGACTGTAAATCAACCGCAAATGTTTAGTCCTTTTGGTGAAATTCTTGCCAACGAAAAGTTTCTCCACCAACAAGTTATTCCTACGAGTGCGTCATGAATAAAAAATGGCTCAACAACCCCTATTTTCAGCAGGTAATCCCCTGGATTGTCCCAATGCTGCTGATTGTTAGCTGGCAATTATTGGTGCAGGTGGGTTGGCTTTCCACAAGAGTTTTACCCGCCCCAACAGGTGTTTTAAGTGCCGGAGTTAGATTGGCAATTACCGGGGAACTGTTTCACCATATCGGAATTAGTGCTTGGCGTGCCGTCGTTGGTTTCCTCATCGGCGGAGGAATTGGTTTGACTCTTGGTTTCGTCAATGGTCTGGTTCCAATCGCCGAAAAGCTGCTAGATACTTCTGTACAAATGGTTCGTAATGTTCCCCACCTAGCCTTAATTCCCCTAGTGATTTTGTGGTTTGGAATTGGCGATCCAGCTCGATTGTTTTTGGTAGCTTTGGGTGTGTTTTTTCCAATGTATATCAATACATTTCACGGCATCCGCAGCGTCGATGCCGGATTGATTGAAATGGGAAAAGTTTATGGCTTGAGTGCCACGTCTCTTTTGTGGAAAATTATTTTGCCTGGGGCCTTGCCTTCAATTTTGGTAGGTCTGCGATATTCATTGGGGATTATGTGGCTGACGCTGATTGTCGCAGAAACAATTGCTGCGGATTCTGGTATTGGTTACATGGCAATGAATGCTCGCGAGTTCTTGCAAACTGATGTTGTGGTGTTGAGCATTATTATGTATGCTTTGTTGGGTAAGTTTGCAGATGCGATCGCCAGGAAGTTAGAAGAGAAATGGCTTGCTTGGCATCCCAATTATCAGCCAGCTTAGCGAGAAAAAAGCAGCAATAAGAAAGAAAGATGAGAGTGTCCCATTTTTCTTTCTTAGTTACTCTAGAATTTACAGCTACAAACCCCTGTACAACTATGAGCCATTTGATTGAATACGAAGACGCAAATGATGAAGTACGCGCAGTCTATGACGACATTCGTGCCACACGCAAAACCGAGTACATCAACAACTTTTGGAAAGCGATCGCCAACCATCCGCCTACCCTGCAACGTACCTGGCAGAATGTGAAGGAGGTGATGACGGCTCCGGGAGAACTCGATCCCCTGACCCGCGAGTTAATTTACATTGCTGTCAGCGTTACAAATGGTTGCCCATACTGCATTTCATCTCATACAGCCGGAGCGCGAGCCAAGGGAATGGATGATGCCATATTTGGGGAACTGATGGCGATCGTGGCAACCGCAAACGCTACCAATCGACTGGCAAATGGCTATCAAATTCCGGTGGATGAACAGTTCAAATTATAAAAGGCGTTCAATCTTAACTACTTATAATCCATCTCTATGGCAACTGAATTAACAGTAGATGTTTCTCAGATTCCCGTTATCGATATTAGTTCGCTGGTATCGGATAATGGGCTAGATACTGTTGCAAACCAAATCCGACAAGCTTGCCGCGACACAGGTTTTTTTTACATTGTTGAGCATGGTGTAGACAAAGGCTTGCAAAACCGTTTGGAGCAACTGAGCCGTCAGTTTTTTGCTCTAGATTTAGAAACCAAAATGCAAATTCGGATGGCGCTGGGCGGTCGGGCATGGCGCGGCTACTTTCCGGTTGGAGGTGAACTGACGAATGGTAAACCAGATTTGAAAGAAGGAATTTATTTCGGATCGGAATTGAATCAAACCCATCCGGCTGTTCAAGCAGGTGTTCCCATGTTTGGAGCGAATCTGTTTCCAGAGATTCCCCTGTTTCGCGAAACAGTGTTGGAGTATCTAGCAGTTATGACCCAAGTGGGTCACGCAGTAATGGCTGGAATTGCCCTGAGTTTGGGCGAAGATGCCTCTTATTTTCGCGATCGCTATACGACAGATCCCCTGATTTTATTTCGCATCTTCAACTATCCACCACAAAGCAATCTGCAAGGGCAATCCTGGGGAGTGGGAGAGCATACCGATTATGGTTTGCTCACGATTCTCAAGCAGGATGATTTAGGTGGGTTGCAAGTGAAGACAAAATCAGGCTGGATTGATGCTCCCCCGATCGCCAACTCATTTGTTTGTAACATTGGCGATATGCTCGATCGTCTCACCTGTGGACTTTATCGGTCTACTCCTCATCGAGTCAAGAATGTGTCAGAACGCGATCGCCTCTCATTTCCATTCTTCTTCGATCCCAATTTCAATGCTGAACTCCACCCGATCGAAATCAAGGGAGCGAAAGTCGGTGACAACAAGAACGAACGTTGGGATAAAGCCAGCGTTCACGAGTTTCGCGGCACTTACGGCGATTATGTCCTGAACAAAGTTGCAAAGGTTTTTCCCCAATTGCGCCAGCAAGTTTTGTAAACAGTCACCCATTGGTGACAAGTTAAGGCTCAAAGCCAGTTGTCAAGGGGATTTTCGGAGGTAGCTCAAAGAAAAAAGGTTCTCCACTGCCGACATTATAACTCTAATGTCAACTGGGGCTTAAATCCCAGCCAGATGAAAGGATAAGAAGCAAGTTCTTATCCTTGGTAGTCAGCGATCGCTTTTTGCCCTATAACTACTGCAACTATTACCAGGGGAAGACACTCATCCACTTGGATAAATGATTTTATTTCAATCGCTGCTGGCTGGGCGATCGCGCTTATTCTAAATTCCCTGCTTTCTTAACAGCTTGTTTCAAGTCTTCAAAGGTAATATTACCCTCTTCATCTCGATACGTCGCTAGCAGTTCCGCGGGGCTAGTACCTGTTTCTGCTAAAATGACTGCATTTAACCCAGGACTTAAAAAAAGCTCATTACTCGATATTTTGCCATCTTGATCGCCATCCAAGGCATTAAAAAGAGATTGAAGCTCTTGCTCAGTTGCCATAAGTTTCTATTTGAATTAGTTTTTTCAATTCAATATCCCATAATGTTGAAAAAGATGCAAGGAAAGTTACCTTTTACCCTGGCCGATACAAGCTGTTGCTGTCGTTTGGGCGTGTGCGTGTAGATACCTGGAAGTAGTCGCTACCGATTCATGCCCTAACGTCTGCTGCACCAAATGAATCGGCGCGCCCCTGTCTAGTGAATGCGAAGCGTGGGCGTGACGCAACCAATGGGGCTGACCTTTCCTGTAATCCCAGCGCGGTTCCCCAGCATCGTCTTCACCCCCGCTATTTGGAAGGTAGAAGATATCAGGTGTTTTGCTTTATCCAACATTTACCCACAAGCGGGGATTTTTAATTACCTGGTTTCCAAACTACTTCTTCAACTTTGAGCTGCTTGGGAATTAAGCCGAGTTCAAAAAAAGTATCCGCAATTTCCTGTTGCTCGGCAACCATATCAGCTTGGATCGGTTCAAATCCATAACTCCGCCGTCGAGTCACTACATCTAAGATAGAAGCATCAATTTTCAGAATGGGAGCGAGAATCTTGACTACTTCTGCGGGATTCGCATCAGCCCAAGTCGCTACTGCTTGAGTTTCTTCTCTAATTGCGTCAATGATTTTGACATTCGGCTGAGCAAATGAGCGATTAGCTAAGTAAAAATCTCGGTTAGCTGCTAGTCCTTTACTATCTTTAACAACACGAACATCTCTTGGCGCTTGAGCGGCTGCATAAAACGGGTCCCAAATTACCCAAGCATCTACGTTACCTTGTTGGAAGGCAGCTCTGGCATCGGCTGGTGTCAGGTTGGTCGGCTTAATTTCACTCCATTTTATCCCTGCGGATTTCAATGCTTTTGCTAACAGGTAATTGGCGCTTGAACCTTTTGTAAAAGCTATTTTCTTACCCCGCAAATCTGCCAGGGTTTGAATTGGTGAATTAGCAGGAACTAAAATACCTGAACTGCGGTCTTTGGGGGCGCTACCGCCAATGTAAAGTAGGGGTGCGTTAGCAGCCTGGGCAAAGACTGGAGGAGCGTCCCCGGTGCGCCCGATGTCGATGCTGCCGGCGTTTAGCGCTTCCAACATCGGGGGGCCTGCCTGAAATTCTTTCCACTCAACGGATATGCCTAGAGGCTGCAAGCGTTTCTCTAACCCGCCTCTGGCTTTGACTAGCGTGAAGGGGTCTAATTTCTGATGGCCGATGCGGACTACCTGAGCTTGAGCTGCTGCGGGGGAAGCGGCGGGGCTTGCAGATCCCGTAGGGGTGGGAGTATTGCAGGAGGCGATCGCCCAATTTAAGCTGATTCCCAATAGAAATAGCGCTGCTAGGGAAAGGTGCGATCGCCATAATTGAGCAAAGAATGAAATCAGTCTTTTGAGCATAAACAATAATATTGTTTGTTGGTAACTTTCCGATCAGAGACTTCCAACTAATTGGGGTTTGCCAGTTTGCAGGGCACCAACAAACTCTTGCAACTGCGATCGCAATCCTTGTTCTGTTTCCTCTTCAAGTTGTACGCTTGTTTCGTCATAACTTTGGATCTGCGTGTCTAAAACATAGGCACCAGCCAAGATATGACTAGCGCCCAGCTCGGATAACACTGGTTTGAGGGCGTAGTTAATTGCTAATAAGTGACCCAGCGTACCTCCGGTGGCGATGGGGAGAATAACTTTACCAGCTAAACTCTTCTGCGGGAGCAAATCTAAGTAAGCTTTGAGTACGCCTGTGTAGGCTGCTTTGTAAACAGGTGTGGCGATGATTATGCCCTTGGCTTCTACTACTAAATCATTGACTGCTTTTAAGTCTGGGTTCGCGAATTGTCCGTAAATTAATACCTCTGGCGGGAGATCGCGGACGTTGATAGAGGCCGTAGTAAGTCCCTCTTTCTCGACAGCGCGGCGGGCGTATTCCAGCACGGCAAAGGATCGGGATGGATGAGACGGGCTACCTGCGATCGCAACAACATTAGGCATTTAATAGTCCTCCTATTTTTGACTCATTTAAAAATGAACGATTTACTGTATAGCCAATAAATACGGTAAGTTGGTAGATTTACCGTATTTATTAGATAGTAAGCTAGCACAGTCAATTTTAAAAAGCAAGTAAGTTGAGATGTAAAGTTTGATAACTCTTATGCAAATTTTGCGCTGTCGCGAATCTCGGCGGGAATCAACTGTCAGGTTTTTTCTTCCAAATACAGCATAATCCCACCGGACTCAAAAACAGAACCTTTACAGGAACAGGGTTTGCTTGTTCTTAACCATTATTTATCAAAGCCCCAGAAGTTGGGCAAAAAATTATCTTGCTTTTTGTAGATACCTATGCAATAATCTTGTTTAATCATAAACTGCTGTAATTTGACAGAGTTACCGTAGATTAAATTTAGAAATGCTAATCTGCTATTCACCAGCATCGGTGAGTAGGAGACGAATTGGCATTTGCTCAACAGCCACCTTTGACAGCGAAAAAGGTTTTTAGCCTGTGGCATAGATCGCAATATGGAGGTTTTTTAGAATGGAATCACCACTCTCAGGAATAGGTCTAGAATTAGTAGGACTCCAGAAGTCATTTGGAAATATTAAAATTTTGCGGGATATCAACATAGAAATAAATCCCGGAGAATTTGTAGCAATTGTAGGTCGCAGCGGATGTGGCAAAAGTACCTTACTGCGCTTAATCGCCGGACTAGAAGTTCCCACTCAAGGCACTGTCTTTCTAGATGGAAAGGCGTCCCGCAAACTCAACTCTAAAGTGACAATGATGTTTCAGGATGCACGGCTACTACCTTGGCAAAAAGTGGTGGCAAATGTGAAATTAGGGCTACTCACGGCCAAAGAAAACACGCACTACAAAGCGATGCAAGTCCTTGACGCGGTAGGGCTTGGCGATCGCGCCAACGATTGGCCGGCGGTACTCTCCGGCGGTCAAAAGCAGAGAGTTTCTTTAGCAAGAGCCCTTGCCTGCGAACCTCATTTACTGCTGCTTGATGAACCCCTCGGCGCGTTGGATGCTTTGACTCGCATTGAGATGCAGCAATTGTTAGAAAATTTATGGCAAGAAAAAGGATTTACCGCGCTACTGATCACTCATGACGTAGAAGAAGCAGTGCTGCTAGCTGACCGAGTTATTTTAATAGAAAATGGTCAGATTGCAATGGACTGTTCTATTGATATGCCACGACCGAGGCAGAGAGGAAATGCTCTATTTGCTGGGAAAGTAGAGGCGATTTTGCAGCGCGTTATGGGTCAAAAAGAAACTAGCAAAGATGCAGAGAAAGTTGCAATAGGTAGGTACAAAAAACCCAACTATGTAAAAATAAGTAAATACGGATAACGGATCTACCAAGGTGACTCAGATATGGGCGCTCGTTTAAGAATTTTTCTGACTCGCGAGCTCTTCGTCAGCGAATCCGATGCACCGGGATTTGATATCACTCGCAGAGACTAAACTCCGATCGATACTTCACCGTTCCGCTGCAATCCTGCAAAGCTCCACTTTCTAACTCCAACACCATAAAAGCCTCATCGGGCACATCATATTCACATCCCAAGCCCTTCCTACTAGCAGGAATGAATCCAAAACGCGGATAAAAATCTGGATGACCAAGCACAACCACTGCATGAAATCCCGATCGCCCGCACTCTTCTAAACCGTGCTGGATCAGCAGCGTTCCTAAACCTTGGCGCTGATAGTTGGGTAGAACTGCGACTGGCGCTAACCCCTGAATCGACAAATTCCTAGAACATTTTCCTTCGACGACAACCGGACTGAAGAAAATGTGTCCGACAATGCGATCGGATTGTACCGCAACGAAGGAAAATGTAGATGCAATTCCCCGCAATTTATCGACTAAGTTAGCCTCATTTTCACGCCCGAATGCCGCAATATTAATGTTGCGAACAGCTTCTACATCTTCTGGCTTTTCGGTACGGATATCCATAGCTTAGATTAATGGTTGTGCGGTCGATCGGGCAGACAAATTACTACAGAAATTGTTTTTATCTTTCGATCGCCATCTCAATCAAATTATAGTGCCCCTGAAGCCTTTTTCCTGTTTTTGAGTTATATATTTTCGGCAACCAATTATACAACGAGTTGCAGATGAATGCCAAATCGTCGCCAAAGTCGATCGCTTCCAATCTTAAACCCCGGACAGTCTCCTTTATTGTCACAGCGTTTTAATGAAATTAAAGCGCTCCACTGGTTATGCTGATTCTAAATGAGTAACCGGAATTTGTTCGGTTCTTTCAGGCAATCTCGCTCCAGTTGCAACGGCATGAACCGCATGAAGAATATCGGCTGAATAGTATCGATTGCCGCAGTTATCGCAAACACCGATGGTCACATCTTCAAGAATGACAAATCCATTTTTATGTTTGAATGCCTCGCGCTTGACAGTGCGGGGTTGAACGGTTCCTTCGCAATACTCACATCTGTATTTATACATACAATTAGCCATTAAGTTGAGTGACTTCATAAACCGTGATGATTAGATAACGTCCGTTACTAGCGAAACGTCCAACCACTCCAACAGGTGTTTATGGATCCAGTGCTGTCCCCACTACTACATATTTTGTACCTCTGGGGTCGTCTTTTTCAACCCGGATAATCTGACCCAAAGCATCCAGGATACAAGCCCCCGGATTCATTCCGAAAGCAGACTCAGGACCGGTGAAATAAAAAACCTGTATCCGATGAAACTTGCCGAACGTATTTATCCGTGGGGTCAATGCTTCAATTCTTTAATCTAAAATCTAAAATCTAAAATCTAAAATCGCTTGACCGCTCAGAACCGCCTCTTCTACATCCAGGATAGTCAGCAAGTCCTCAGCCATTTCTTCCATTGCGTGGGCTGACATATCGTACTGGCGGAGGCGAATTTTCTCTCTGATACGGTCAATATCGTTGCGGGGCACTGGCTGATTAATGTTACATCCCGGCAATCATAGCAAGTTATTGTTCAAAAATCTATCATTTTCACTTTCTTAAATATCTGGTTTTACTTCCTTCGACCCGACTTACTAACTACTCTTATTGCGGTACACGCTGACTGGAAGACAATCGCTTAATGCCCTCCCTCGCTGTAGTTTCTCCGGCTTTATCACCGCCCTCGCGGGCAATTTTTAAAGCTCCCTCGTAGGATTCGAGAGCTTTAGGATATTGACCAAGACTTTCATGAATGGCGCCCATATTGTTGAGCAAGCGTCCGATGCTTGTCTTGTCACCGATAGATTCTAACATCGGTATTGCTTGCTGAAAATAGATCAGCGCTTGAGTATCTTTGCCTAGTTTGCGGGAGGTAAGTGCCATGTTGTTGAGGAGGCGGCCGACGCCAGCCCGGTCTCCGATTTCCCGGCGAATTGCTAAAGCTTGGTGATAAAATTCCATCGCTCTATTAAAGTCGCCGATGTTGTAGTAGACGCCGCCCATGTTATTGAGGGTACGGCCTAAATCGCGCCGATCGCCGGCGGCCGTGCGAATCGTCCGCGCTTGCTGGTAAAATTCGATCGCCTTGGCGTAATTGACCTGTTCTGCGTACACGGCCGCGATGTTGTGGAGGGATTCTCCAATTTCAATTTGGTCGTCGGTAGTTTTGGCAAGTTCCAAAGCTTGTTGGTGCAGTTTCATCGCTTCGGAAAAATTGTCCCCTATCCGGTTGACGAAACCTATGAGATTGAGAGTGCGCGCGGTACGACGCCCTCCGCTGATTTCTCGGTGAATGACTAAAGCTTGCTGCAGAACTTCCAAAGCTTTGGGCCTCAAACCCATTTCGCCATAAACTTCCCCCATATTGTTGAGGGTTTCTCCGATTCCCGCTTGGTCGCCGAGTTGCTTGCGGATTGCCAAAACTTGCTCGAAAGTCTCGATTGCTTCTCGAAACAAACCCTCACGGTGCTGTTTTACTCCTGTTTCAAAAAGTTCGTCTGCTTGCGTTTTGGGGTCAGTTGCCTGAGCGAGATCGCTCGCTTGGGCGCGCCTCGCAGTTATAATTGGGGCATAAGCGCGGGCGTCTGAAATTGCCAGCAAGGTGAGTGCGGGCGATAACACCATACTTATAGCTGCGAGATAGCTGAAGTGATAAGAGCGGCAGTGCACCGATCGAGTCCTCCAATAGCTAAGTGATAACTATTAAGATAGAGCTTTTTGGGGTGTTCCTGCCAAATTTTTTCTCAATCTCTAGGTTCAGATACCAGTTTCAAAAAAGAAGGCAACTGTAGACCCGTGCTTCAAACCCATACACAATCAGTCATTCCCAATTCTTCAATCCAAAATCTAAAATCTAAAATCTAAAATCCCATGACTGGGTTTTTGTCTTGCCATACTGCCATAATCAGCGGCATATTGTTGAGAGCGGATATGACCGCAAAGTTTTTGCTGGGTGGAAGCGATGCTTTTTCAGGGCTTTGCAAGATGATGTCCTGTTGGTCAACCGTGATCCAAGCAATTCCTGACAAAACTTGAATTTCTCGATGAGTTTGAGGCAATCTGTATACCTCGTTTTCCATCAAAATAATGCGATCTGGCGCTGCACATTCGGAAGATATTTGAAGCATAGCATCTCCTACTTGGTAATTGGTAATTGCTAATTGGTAATTGCTAATTGGTAATTGCTAATTGAGGACTGTATTTCACTTCATTTCCACGCAACCCACACACTACTATTGGCAATAACGCCGATCGAGCCAAGCGCGCATTTCATCATCCGTCGCCACGCAGGTAGAACGGCCAGTCGCCCGATCGCAACCGTGCCACCAAGTGTTACCATAGCGATCGCACGTCTGCCAAATTCTCAGTTCGTCCTCACTAGAAATGAGGTAGAGCAAAAACTGCCCAATTTTTTTTATAGCTGAAAAGAGAGATAGCCCTTTATGTTTTTCGGATGGTTTAGCTCGATCGGCTATCAAAAAAAACATCATTATTCGGGGGTTTATCCGACTGTTGTAAGTAGACATAGCCAACACCTTAAAGTGATAACTCCTACAAAGATTGCACCAAAAAAATTACAAAAAATAGCTTTTAGCTGCAATAACGTCATCGCAATTACAGCACAATATGGTTATCGTGCAAGTCCTGTAAAAGTCTATCTGTTACCTGATAAATTAACCTTAACTCTAGGGCAATTGACAATCAAAGCATTGCTTGCATAGGTTGTATGAATAAAATCGATATATCGAAGCCCTTGTGACAATTTGGGTACTACTGGCACAAACGCTATGAACGAAATCAATACGCGGCGGATGAAACTCTCTCAGATTCAAGCTTTGATAGCTGTAGCAGACTGTGAAAACTTTAGCGAGGCGGCTTTGCAATTGGAACTGTCCCAATCCGCCGTCAGCCACGCCATCGCCTCTTTAGAAACAGAATTGGGAGTGCAATTGTTCCACCGGGGGCGACACGGTGCTCAACTGACGCCAGTGGGGGAAAGGGTAGTGAGTCACGGGCGTCAAATAGCCTGCGCCTTAGAAATGATGGTCAAAGAAGCGGATTTAGAAAAAGGTTTGCAGGGAGGCCAGGTACGGATAGTTACTTTTCGGAGTGTCGCAACTCATATCCTACCGGGTATTATTGCTAAATTTCGCAGTTGCTTTCCCAAGATTACGGTCAGCATTGCCGAAGTTTATTATACCCAAGCTGTGGAAGAGGCTTTGCGATCGGGCAAAGCAGACATCGGTTTTGTCTCTCTTCCCATCTCGGATGAATTTGAAACTAGAGAAATTTTGCGGGATAAATATGTTGTGTTGCTGCCGCCAACTGCCAAATTGTCAAGTGCTAAGATTACCTGGAAAGAATTAGCGGCTTATCCGTTGATTTTGCAGCCGGTGGAAAATGCTTGTTCTGTACCGCTGCGAAAATATTTGACAACTTCGGGGTTTCCCTTAAATATCGCTTACGAACTCAGCGAAGATTCAACTATTGTCAGTATGGTGATGCAAGGTTTGGGTGCAGCAATTCTGCCGCGTTTGGCTGCGGAACCGATACCCTCTTCGGTGAAAGTTTGCAGTTTACCGGCGGATTTTGAAAGGGTAATTGGGGTGGCAGTTTTGAGGGATGGGTTGTTGATTCCGGCCGTGTTTGCGTTTTTGGATTTAGTTAAAAGTGCCGCAGACGTTGATAGTGAGGGTGAGTTTCCGATTAATCCTTCATGATAAACTTAAGCCAGTTGTTATTGGTTATTGGTCAGATTGGGATTTTGTGACCGCAGATATCAGCAGATGAACACAGATGAAGGCGGATGGGATTTTATCTGCGTTTATCTGCGTTCATCGGCGTTCATCGGCGGTAAAAAAAATGGCCTAAAATAGTACGATCGCTGATTCCCTACTTCATGCGCTTAGCTACAAGACTAGAACTGTCGCCTTGGTGGAATTTTATTCGACCATCTACCGAGTTTTTATCCTTTAATTTGAGCCAACCGCTACCAGATGCAGGATCGTTCTCGTCATTACCGTCCCATGTAAACTCAAATCGCTGATCCTTTCCATCTTTTACGACTTCGCCGTCAATGTCACCTGATACTAAACCGAATTGAAATTCTCCTGAACCTGCTTCATCAATCTCGATATAGGCTTCAACTTCCATGTCCAAATAATCACTATCCCACATTGCCATCTCTGTGATCCGCCATTTACCGCTATATTCCATTGCTTTCATCCTCCACTTGTATTAATATTCGTCATCTCTCTCACCCAGTTGCGGAAATTCACCTCCGCTTCTACTTCATCTAGCTGCGCTGCTGCCAAGAATTCGTAGAGCTTTTCCTTGGGTACGATCGGAAAAGTGGGGCTGACAGATACTTCCAAATACTCATCGTTCTCTAGCTGATAAATTCGCCATTCTCTACCATTGTACCGCCAAAACTCCGGTACTCCCATACTGGCATAGAGGGCAGGCTTGTTAATATCGGTATGGGTGATATCTATTTCGACGACTAAATCGGGTGGCGGATCAGTGGCTATATCTACTGTACGACCGGCTACGAGGGGCTGATTTTGGATGTAATAGGCATTATCTGGTTCTGCACCGCGCTCTAAGTCCGATCGAGGGTTGTCGAACCCATTGTTTTAATTTTTAAACCTAGCTCTACAGCCAAAATAATAATCAGTCGTTCGATTAAGCGTGCTGAAAATTCGTGTTCTTCTAAAGGGCTGGTAATTTCTAAAATCCCTCGATCGAATATCAATGTAGCCGCTCGGTTATCGCCTAAAATCTGTAGGAGTTGTTGATAACCCTGCCAAGTAATATTTCTCAACACTACTCGCTTTTCGCCTATGAGTAACGGTGGTGCGATCGGCGCAACAGAAATCATATGTTTACTGCCAGCTATGATATTTCTAGAATAACAAAGAAACAGGCAAGATGCCTGTTCCACAACTAACAAATTATTATTGAACAGGCAAGATGCCTGTTCCACAACTAACAAATTATTATTGAACAGGCAAGATGCCTGTTCCACAACTAACAAATTATTATTGAACAGGCAAGATGCCTGTTTCACCACTAACAAATTATTATTGAACAGGCAAGATGCCTGTTTCACCACTAACAAATTATTATTGAACAGGCAAGATGCCTGTTTCACCACTAACAAATTATTATTGAACAGGCAAGATGCCTGTTTCACCACTAACAAATTATTATTGAACAGGCAAGATGCCTGTTTCACCACTAACAAATTATTATTGAACAGGCAAGATGCCTGTTTCACCACTAACAAATTATTATTGAACAGGCAAGATGCCTG
>NZ_JAUBOZ010000023.1:0-97794 GCF_036700475.1 Microcoleus sp. T2B6
GCCTGATTTTCCGTAGGGGCAATCCTCCCGTGGTTGCCCCGAAACTACAAAAGCCTGATTTTCCGTAGGGGCAATCCTCCCGTGGTTGCCCCGAAACTACAAAAGCCTGATTTTCCGTAGGGGCAATCCTCCCGTGGTTGCCCCGAAACTACAAAAGCCTGATTTTCCGTAGGGGCAATCCTCCCGTGGTTGCCCCGAAACTACAAAAGCCTGATTTTCCGTAGGGGCAATCCTCCCGTGGTTGCCCCGAAACTACAAAAGCCTGATTTTCCGTAGGGGCAATCCGACCCCTACTCCCCGTGGTTGCCCCGAAACAGCCCTACGCTGTGACGGGAGAGTGTCAACTACCACAATTAATCCCAAGGCGCTTTTGTGGTGGATTGTTGAGTTGCTAGCAGCCTAAGCTGTCAACCATTAACCAGTGGAGGCGGTCAATTCTATTTCTTTAGCCCAAGGTATTGCTGCCAAAATATAGTAGATGTCATTTCCTTTGAAGCACTTTTCCATTTTTCACTTACGGATGACCATTCATTAATACCTTCAGCAGCAACTTTAAACCACCTAGTCAAAAGGTTAGTACCAGCTACTTTATCTACCTCATTTTGGTTGTTATAGCTTTTACTAAGCTTTACAATGCTCATGTGAAAGCTTTCTGGGTCAGTGTTTTTGATAAAATCTGGGCCTTTTAGATAGTCTTCAAAAGCTTTTACAACCATCTCTACATGATTGTAATCAAAGTTTGCTAAAGCCTGAAGGATTACTTTTGTCAAATGCTCAACTGCAGCCATATATTCTGGAGAGTAATGGATGGAATAAGCTATTAAATCATTGCGGATATAATAATAATTTTCCCAATTTACATTTTTGGCCGCCGCTGGTTGGTGCCACACCGCCATTGATGGAAAAGCTACAATGTTATTGCCCAACTCTTTTATTCTTAAACCAAACTCTACATCATCTATTTTGATAAATAAAGGCAGCGGTAATTGAGTTTGTTCAACAAGTTCCTTAGAAAAAGAGAAAAACCAAAATCCGCCATAGTCTACATCTTCTTCCTTGAGCAACCTGTTGAGAGAATTAGAATCTCGTAAATCGATATTATAATTTAAAGCAATTAATGCCCCAGGCCCAAATCCTCTAGTTTTAGAATAGGCGTTGTACGATGCTCCTGCTTCATACAAGATATGCTTTTTCTGTAAATTTAGCAGTCCACCCGCTACAGCAAAATCAGAATTGGCGTATTCATACAAAGGAAATAATTTATAAATACATTCACTTTCTAACTCTATATCATCATCCATAAGCAAAAAGTGAGAATATTTTTTTTCCTCTAAAGCTTCCACCAACCCTCTGGTAAAGCCCCCGCTTCCACCAGCATTTATATTAGGAACTAGCCTCAGTTTTGGCTTTCCGAAATCAGCTTCATCTAAAGTTCTACCATTATCAACAACGAATACTTTAAAGTCCTTGGTTTCTAGCAATTCATCTTGAAAAATTGCACTTAATGTATTTTGTATGAAGTCCTCTTTTTTAAAGGTGCAAATGACAATCCCCAAGGATGCTTCTCTAGTTTTACTTTGATCGGTTGCTATCGAGGCCCCTTTAAATTCACCCTGTTCACTAGAACAAGTTATTTCAAAATATATTCTGCCCGCTTTTTTGCCTTGAAGGAGATTTATTGGTGAGAGTTTTACAGGATCTGAGAATTGACATTTATCAAAGCTTTCTTCAGAAATTATTTCTTTGTTTTTTTGTCCATCAAATTCTCGGTAAACAGAAACCTTAAAATCGCCTTCAAGTTTCAGCACATAGTAGATAGAGCTAAGAGTTGTATATTGAGTATAAAATCTCTCGTAAAACGAATTAAAGTAAGAATTTGAGGAGACAACACCCCCCTGAGATAAAACAACTTTTTTGTCATTTTCCTGGTAGTTTATAGATGCAGATTCATTACACCGTATATATACATCGGCGCTTTCGGCGGATTTTGGGAGCTTAATTCCAGCTAATATGTTCATGTAATATGTACCTCTTCTTGTAGTAAACTTAGTAATTTAATTTGACTGCTCTTAAGCAGTCTTAGCTTAAGAATAATTTGTAGCTAGCTTCTAGCACGTCCTCCTTTAGGCATAACTGCTATCACATTTTTTTAAGTCGTGGATAAAGAGATTGATATCGAAACCAAGCCTCTTCTAGGATTGGATCAACTGATTGGGGAGTGGCAGCAAGCATTGGTGTGGCTGCCAGTTTGATGGTGTCATTAGCATCTGCGTATACGCCAATTCCGATACCCGCCAGTAGAGCAGCACCACGCGCGGAAGCCGCAGCAACTGTAGTTGCATAGAGGGGTATTCTCAATACATCAGTCAGTAATTGTTTCCAAGGCATTTCTGCAGTTCCACCGCCTGCTAAACGCAGTTCTGTCGCTTTAAAACCTGTTGCCTCAAGTGCCTCAAAACCTTGTCGCAAGGCAAAAGCAACTCCCTCTAAAGCCGCCCGCATCAAGTGCGCCTGTGTGTGATGAAGTCCCAGCCCCACCCATGCCCCACGTATATATGGATCAAGGTGTGGAGTTCGCTCACCCGTGAGGTAGGGCAAAAATGTCAACCCTTCACATCCTGGGGGAACAGAAAACGCTTTAGTATAGACTTCCTGCCAGCTCAAGCCGAGGATACCTCGCACCCACTCAAGCGCTAACCCGGCATTTTGCATTGCTGCAAGGGTGTACCACTGGTTAGGTAGGGCGGTTCGATAGAGATGTGTACGACCATGACGATCGATAATTGGTTGCGATCGAGGTGTAATGATTTGAGCGCCTGTGCCAATGGTTAGTTGAACCAATCCAGGCTCTAGTAGTCCGTTACCAAGCGCCGCCGCTGCCGTATCCGCAGCACCAGCAATAACGGGTAAGCCAACTCTTAAGCCAAGATGCTCTGAAGCAATAGTTGTTAGGTAGCCTGCGATCGCACTAGAGGGGATAATTTTTGGTAACCAATCACCACGTAGATTCAGCGCTGAGACTGCATCCTCTGCCCAGTTATCCGACACAACATCGTAAAGCAAAGTACCGCTAGCATCAGATGGTTCCGTTGCAACTTCTCCAGTCATCCGTAAC
This sequence comes from Microcoleus sp. T2B6, assembly GCF_036700475.1. NCBI lineage: Bacteria > Bacillati > Cyanobacteriota > Cyanophyceae > Oscillatoriales > Microcoleaceae > Microcoleus > Microcoleus sp. T2B6. The sequence continues at coordinate 3,116 of NZ_JAUBOZ010000023.1, forward strand.
CGCAGCCAATCTTTTGGCTGGAGTGCCCAACGCGCTTCGGTGTAAACATTAGCCTCGTGTTCTCGTAGCCACAACAAAGTGGGGCCCGCCATTCCAGCCGTAATCGGGTTGCCCAAGCGCTCTAGAATAGCCGCATCGATCGAATGATAAGTGTTCAGCGTGGCACTAGAGCGAGTATCTGCCCAGAGGATAGCAGGGCGCAGGGGCTCACCAGACTCCGAAGCTAGGACAACACCGTGCATTTGCCCTGAAAGTCCGATCGCCTGTACCTCTTGAGCGTGATTTCCCACTGCCTTCCTAACAGCCGAGGCAACCGCTAACCACCAATCTTCTGGTTCCGACTCAGCCCATCCAGGTTGGGGTGCATGAACAGGATAGGATGTTGATGCTTCACCTATAGTGGTTCCGTCTGTCCCTAGGAGCAATGCCTTAGCAGAGCCTGTTCCTAAATCTATTCCAAGCAGCATTGGGCTAATCCTCAATTATTCAGTGTCTTAGGATCGTGGATTAAATAACTTCGTAGGTTGGGTTTCGTTCCTCAACCCAACCTACAAAAAATGCAACTTATTTAATTCTCATTCCTTAGCAAACGGGCGATCGCTTTTACCAATTCATCAGGTTCGACAGGCTTGGAGATATGCATCTGAAATCCGGCAGCTAAGGCTTGCTGCTGATTGATTTCTCCAGCATAGGCAGTAAGTGCGATCGCAGGAATCGTGCCTCCCTGTTCAGGAGACCACTTTCTAATGTGCCGAATCAGGGCATAACCATCCATCTCTGGCATCCCAATGTCACATAACAGCAGATCGGGGACAGATTGATTCAGGAGAGTCAACGCCTGTGCAGCCGAAGCGGCTGTGGCAACTTGTGCGCCAGATTGCATCAGGGTAAATGCTGCCAACTCCCGCATATCTGCATCGTCGTCCACAACCAAGACATGAACACCTGCTAAGTCTGCCGCACTTTCTGGGTGCCGGTGATCAGAAGAGGGTTCCGGTTCTACGATGTTTAACGGTAGCCGGATGGTAAATGTAGCCCCTAAGTTCTGTCCTAAGCTGTCTGCTTGAACGGTTCCTCCATGCAGTTCGGTAAAATGGCGGACGATCGCCAGCCCCAATCCCAATCCGCCAAATTGTCGAGTCGTTGTCCCATCTTCTTGACGGAAGTAGTCAAACACATGGGGTAAGAAGTCTCGACTGATGCCTTTTCCAGTATCTTTGACTTGAATCTGAGCATACGTGCCAACTTGTTCTAGTTGCACCTCGATTCGTCCTCCGGCTGGGGTGAACTTCACGGCATTGGAAAGGAGGTTCCAGACTACCTGTTGGAGGCGATTCGTATCACCTGAAACCGTTCCTGAAATAGGATTAAATGTGGTCTGGATTTGAATGTGTTTGGCTTCGGCTGCTAGTCGTACCGTTTCCAGGCCTGCTTCAATCGTTGCTGCTAGATTCACACTCGCGACGTTTAACGTCATTTTTCCTTGCAGAATGCGCGAGACATCCAACAAATCCTCAATTAATTGCGCTTGCAGCTTGGCGTTGCGTTCGATCGTTTCTAGGGCTTGCTGGGTTTTTGTGGCATCGAGTCGCCCACCTCGTAGCAATTTTGCCCAGCCCAGAATCGGATTCAGGGGCGATCGCAATTCGTGGGACAATACGGCTAAAAATTCGTCTTTAATTCGGTTAGCGGCTTCTGCTTTTGCGCGATCGCGTTGAGCCAATCGGTATAATTGAGCATTGTCGATCGCCAAGGAAGCACGACGCGCCAATTCCTCTGCCAGTTGCAAATCTGCCGAGGTGTACCGTCGTCCCGATTCGGCACAGATAAAGGAAATGACCCCTAGAATTCGTGCCTGAGTCCTTAGTGGCACCGTCATTACAGAGCTGAATCCAACCTGCCGCAGCATCTCTAAATGCTCTGAATCACGCGCTGCCTGTACCAACAGTTCATCGGGAATCTCCGGCACTAAATCCGGTTGCCCAGTTCGTAATGTGTATGCAGCACCGCGAGGGTCATCCGGGTTCAGCGGATACTTTTCTCTAATCTGATATGCCCATTCCAGCTTGGCAGGGTTGATGTGAGCAACCGCAATCTGCTCGATCGCACCATCCTCTTCTATCATGTGAACCGTACACCAGTCCGCTAATTCCGGCACTGTAAGCTGCGCGACTTGCTCTAGAGTAGTTTGATAATCGAGTGAGGATGCAAGCACCGCACTTGCCTCAGAGAGAAAACGTTGTGCACGTTCTAACAGCACCCGTTCCGTCACATCTACCACATACACGAGAATGCCTTCAACCTGACCATTTGAGTTAACAGTGGGAAGATAGTAAACGTTGTAGTAACCGGGACGGCGATCTCCGCGTCCGGGAACATTCACCGCAAAGTTCGGTGAAATGAAGGGATTCCCTGTGGCGTAAATCTGATCGAAGACTTCAACTAATTGGGGATCTGGCTGACCAAAAATTTCTGGAATTGAATAGCCTAAGTGTTGCTCGCGGGTTAATCCATTAATTTCTGCTAATGCTTCGTTGATGGCAATAAATCGCTGCTCGGAATCTAACAGAGCAAGTCCAATGGGTGATGTTTCAAAGATGGTTTCCAGTTGGCGCTGTGCGGCTTCGGCTTCGGATCGTGCTTGGCGCTCGCGTTCTAACAGTTGTTCTCGTTCTTGTTCTGCATACTTGCGCTGCGTCACATCCAGCACCAGCGATAACACCGAAATCATCCGTCCCGATTCGTCCCTGAGACTGGAGTTATACCAGTCGCAATGCACAATGTTGCGAGCTTTCGTGTAGTTGCGGTTGTATGAAAAAATATGGGGTTCTTCACCATAGACCAGCCGTTGGCAGACTTCAGTAACTGGTTCCAGGTCTTCCTCAAAGACAAAAGGTATCTCTGTTAAAGATTTGCCCAGAATTTCTTCGGCCCTCCAGCCCAAAATGCGCTCTGCACCAGCAGACCACCGAATGATTTGAAAGTCTCGATTCCATTCAACGACTGCCATTGGAGAGTTTTCAACATGGAAGTTGAGCTTTTGTAGGGCTTGACGCAACGCCTCTTCTGCTTGCTTGCGTTCTGTGATATCAATGACAACTCCGATCGAGTGCTTGGGATTTCCCTGAGAATCATAAGTAAACTGTCCTCTCGCTTCCACCCAGTGAATGGAGCCATCAGGCCAACGCAGGCGATGTTCATGGTGATACTCCTTCTTGTCTGCTATGGCTTGCTGAAGTTTTGCATTGGTTTGTGCTAGGTCATCAGGATGAACCCGACTTGCCCAAACCTCATAGCAGGGTTCGGACTCATTGGGTTGCAGACCGAGTACCATAAAATGTCCTTCTGACCAAAGCAAGGCATCGGTCTGCATATCCCAGTCCCACGTTCCCATGCGTCCGACCTTCAGCGCCAGTTGCAGATGAGCTTCACTTTCTCGCAATTCCTCTTCTGCCCGCTCCCGCTCCACGGCTAGCCAGGTTTTTTCAGCAATTCGCTCCATCAGCACCACATCTTCCTCCGTCCAGTGGCGAACAGAGACATGGTGCAACACCAACAATGCGACAAATTTCCCCTCTTTCACCAAGGGAACACATAGCAGAGACTTGGTTTGGATTGCATCGAAGGCAGCCGCCCCAACTCCGGCAGTCCGAGGATCGCGATCGACATCATCCACGACAATTGTTCTGCCCTGCTTTAATTCAGCAATGAGTTCAGGGCCAAACGAATCTAGGTGATGTCTACCCACCACGCTGATTACACCATTGCAATAATCGCGATCGACAATGACATATTCCTGCGTTGGATCAATTTCGCCGTAGGTACAGCGAGTGACACTAAAGTGTTGCCCTGTAGCACAAACCACCTGCCACATAATTTCTTTGGGGTCTTGAATGGCACGAATCCCCTCATTCAATTCGATTAGGAATTGTTGAATTTCTTCTTTCTGCTGGAGGTTCTTAAGCAGTTGTTCAATTTGTTGCCTTGCCCGCACCTGGGCTGTCACTTCAACGTTATAAATCAACACGCCTTGAATGGTTCCCTCTGCATCCCGCCAAGGCGGACAGATGCAGTTGAAAAATCCCTCTTCCAACACACCATCACCGTTTTTATCCCAGTAAGCAGGCGATTCATTCCGAATAAATGTTTCTCCCGTCCGGTAAACGCGCTCAATGACATCAAAGTAAATTTGCCCCTCTAGTTCCGGGAAAACATCCCGCATAGATTTCCCGATCATGTCTCGAGTGCGCCCAGTCCCTTGCAGATAGGTTGGATTGGCAAATTCATACACAAGATCGGGACCTTTAACAATTCCAATCATGGCCGGCAATTGCATCAGGATGTCATGCAACCGCTTGCGTTCGCTTTCTGCTGACCGTCGGGCAGATTGTTCTCGTTTTAAAAGGCGATCGCGCTCTGCTTCGATCTGTTTGCGTTCGGTGATGTCAACCGAAACGCCAACCATGCGAACTCCTCGCCCCGTTTCATCCAGATAAACTTGTCCCTGACTGTTGAGCCAGCGCATAACGCCGTCTGGACTAATTACCCGATACTCCTGTGCGTAGGACTGTTCGACCGCAGTTGCCCGTTGGGCTGCTTGGATCACCCGTTGTCGATCGTCTGGATGAATGAGTGCAAAAAAATCTTCTCCTGTGCCTTCATGAAAACCCCAAACGTCTAGAGCATTAGCAGAACACACTACCTTATTGGTCGGCAAATCCATATCCCAGACCACCATCTTAGCCGCCGTCAGTGCCAATTGCAGGCGTTCTTGGCTCTCTCGTAATGACTGTTCAACTTGTTTGTAATCCGTCAAGTCTTGGAAGATAACAACGGCTGCAACAATCTGCCCCTGCTTATCTAAAATCGGTGCTGAGTTGGCGTTAATGAAAATGCGGCTAGCATCATTTCGATCAATTTCCATCTCTTCGTTTGTAACGACTTCACCTGTTTTTAGCGATCGCGCTAAGGGCATATCTTCATGGGCATAGGGTTGACCATTAGAACGAAGTGGAATGTATGAAACGAGGGCATCATATTCGTTAAGCTCAAGCGATGGTTCGTAGCCATATCCAACAATCTGCTTAGCTTGTTCGTTCGCCAGAACCAACTTACCAGATGCTGCATCGGCAATCATTACACCCGCAGGCATTTGTCGTAAAACGGCTTCAAATCGGGCGCGTTCAATTTCAAGCTCGTGCAATAACCGTTCTCGTTCTGCCTCTGCTTGCTTGCGTTCTGTAATATCGCGAAAATAAACTGCTACTCCTGCACTCCAGGGATAGGCCTTCGCCTCTATCCAACGCTGGACTGATTCCCCAAATTCTTCCCAGGAAACAGGAACCTGTTCCGTCATTGCCCGATGGAGTTCTCGATAGGGAATTGCACCAACCAGCTCAGGAAAAACCTCATTCCAAACGTGCTTTCCTAGTATATCTTCTGGTGTTTTGTGCAGGATTTGAGCCGCCGCCCCATTCACGTAGGTGTAGCGCCAGTCGCGATCGAAGGCGACAAACGCATCGGTAATGCTTTCCAGAATTGTTGCTACCTTGCCCTCGGTTTCTTGGACAGCGATCAACTGTTCGCCTTCAAGAGTGCGGGCAAAGCGTTCAATGACTTCAGAGCGAGAAATTCCTCGCCTGTGAGCCTCTTTATCGAGCGATCGCCATGCTGTATTAGTCAGAGATATGCTCACTCGTTGTTTCATCTCCGAGTTCCAATTGCTAACAAACTTGCCTGTGGCGTCGCGCTTCATGAAGATTCATCCGTAGGCATACACGGTCTTCTCCAGTCAACTACCCAGCATCAAGCGGAGTACCGCCGGAGATGTGGGCTTGTATCTGAGCTCCACCGCAATTCTGAGAACCTTTGCAGAATCTCAGCTTTAGTTTCACGGCCCGACACATTAGGGGATGCTGACAAGATCCCCGTACTCGTCCAGTCCTGCCGGACGAGTAACGTTCTCATGGCAATATTTCTCGCACCCACCAAATCAGCATGAAGCTCATGTCCGCAACATTCACAGCGAAATAATAGTCCTTTTCTCGGTCTATTCTCTACTGATGTGTGTCCGCATTTTGGACAACTTTGCGAAGTATAATGAGCTGGGACTTTAGTAGCCAAAGAGCCGTTCAGATTAGCTTTGTAGTCAATATAGCCGTGCAGTTCGGCAAACGACCATTTAGCTTTATTTCGATTAGCTTTTCGCTGCTTCTTGCTAGCCTTTTTGCCAGACTTTGACTTCGTTCTATCCCTAACTCCGGTTAGATTTTCTAGCCCAATTATGCTGTGAGGCTTTGCAATATCCTTGCTGATTTGGTGGTTCACATCAGCGATAAACCGTCTTTCTCTTCCCGACAAAGCAATTAGTCTGCGCTTTGCCGAACGAGTGCCTTTACGCTGAAGAGTTTGTCTAGCCTTGTGATAGCGGTTGGCTTTATGTCTAGCTTCTGAGCCTGAGTAGAAATTAGACTTGTTTTGTAAGTCTGTTTCTACGGCTAAGTAGCGCATTCCCACATCAACACCAGAAACTCTGGTTATTTTCAGCGGGTCAAGTTCAGGGGTTTCTACCTCAACAGCTACCATCAAATAGTAAACTTTAGAGGAACGCTGATAGACAATCTTAGCTGCCAGGGCCTTGGAACCATTGGCAATTAAATCCAAATGCTTGTTGTAGCCGTCATAGGAAACTACTATTCTACCAGCCAGGGTGATAAGACTCACCATCTGCTCGGATTTAAACGAGTAGTCGCGCTGATAATTTAAGGTACAGGTTCGAGAGATGTATTTAGGGGGTTGATCTAGCCCTTTGTATCGTTTCTTTGTGTACCCTTTGGAAATAGCGTCGTTAGATTGTTTTACCTTAGTCCAGAGAGTTTTGTAGGTTGCCGATACTTGTCTGGGTACGTTGCAAGCCATCTGAGCGCCAAGCCCAAATCTAACTCGCAATTCGTTGTAGACAGCTTTTTGCAACTTAGCACCATTGCTGGTTTTGTTCGCATCAAAAGCAACTCGCGAAGTATGATTCAAGGCATCCCGATAGGCTAATGTAGTCTGAGACACCAAAGCTTTTTGCTCGGTATTCAGGTTTAGTTTTAACTTGGCGGTGATTATTTGAGGCATTACTTTCACAAACTATAAGAAAATTCTATCTCGTGAAGATGGCAAAAGCAAGTGGTGTAGCAAAAATAATTTGTTCGCTCATCGACCGCCCCTCACCTTCGGCACCTAAAGCTATCGGTTTGGTTCGGGGCGGCTCTCCTGGCTCACGCAAATTCCTCCCGACGCTCACCTGAGTACAGGTAGAGCGCGGGACTCCTTTTGGTTTAGTTGAATCTGAGTTAATCACTCAGGAGAATCTGCCTTAAGATAGATGATTTGGTGAGAGGGAACATAGGAAAGAATGACCTCAATCAATATTGCGCTGTACTGCCTCCTGAATTTCCCTTTGCACTCGTAGACATAGAGGTGGGCTAGACGGGAGAATCCCACGGCTTTAACGTAGTGCAGCCGTGGCATTCTCTAATAAGTTTCCTCACGGATGCGGATAGTTCCTACGACAATCTCGCTAGCGTTCCTTGAGCACCAAACTCATGCAAACTACGCAACTTGTCAGCAACAGCCTCGACGAAACGCGGCGACTCTCCTAAATCTCCAAAAATTTCAGATAGGCTCAGTAATGGTCTGGGATCTAATTCACTCATACTGGCGCGTTGAGTGAGGATGTCTGCTAATGGGTCATCAATGGGAATAGGTTGCCCTTGTTGATCATGACTATTGATGTATCGACACCAAGCAGCGATCGTCAAACTTAGGTAATCGATCGCACCTCCAAGTTGTAATTTATCGCGGAGCGAGCCCAAAACAAACTTAGGAATTTTTGCCGATCCACTCAGGCACAGGCGCGGAAGCTGATCGCGAATTTTGGGATTGGAAAACCTTTCAATTAAAGTTTTTTTATAATCGTCTAAATCAATCCCAGGAACGGGTTGAAGCGTTGGTGTCACCTCGTCCATCAGGTGAGCGACTGCTTGCACAAATAAGGGATCGGCCATGACTTCATAAACGTAGTTATAACCTGCCAGAGAGCCGAGATAGCCAATCAGCATATGACTGGCGTTCAGCAGCCGGATTTTCATCATTTCGTAGGGATGAACATTGTTAGTCATCTGTACACCCACAGATTCCCAATTGGGCCGGCCGGCACAAAAGGTATCTTCGATTACCCACTGAATAAAAGGCTCCGCGACGCCTGGAAACGCATCATCAATACCAAACTGTTGGGCCACCATTTTGATATCTGCTGGGGTTGTCATCGGAGTAATGCGATCGACCATGCAGTTAGGAAACGCAACCTGTTGGGCAATCCAACTTCCTAACTCCCGATCGCGCATTTGGGCAAATGTCGTTAGCATTTTCCGCACCACATTGCCGTTGCCCTGGATATTGTCGCAGGACAGTACCGTAAAGGGTGGCAACCCCTGTTTACGCCGTTTTTCGAGTGCGGCTGTCAAAAAACCGTATGTCCCGACTGGTTGGTCAGGATGTTGCAAATCGTGCTGAATCGTCGGGTGGTTCACATCGAATTCGCCACTTCCTTCAATGTAGTAGTAGCCGCTTTCAGTGATCGTTAAAGTAACAATTCGGCATTTGGGATCTGCTAATGCTTCAATAACTGCTTGACGATTGTCTGGTGCAAACAGGTATCGAGTGATTGAACCGATGACTCTAGGGCGATCTCCTTCTAGCGATCGCTCAACTAAGGTATACAGACAATCTTGGGACAGCAGCGCATCCCGCATTCGCCGATCATAGTCATAGTCCAGCAATCCAACACCACAGATTCCCCAGTCACTACCAGGATTCTGATGGAAATAATCATCGAGATAAAGCGCTTGGTGCGATTTATGAAATCCACCAACCCCAATATGCACAATGCCATTAGTAATTTGATGGCGATCGTACTTGGGTACGCGAACGTTTCCAGGTAAAAGAGACAGGGATGCTTGATTCAGCTTGATTGTTGAGTCTGTGCTGGTATTGCTGTTCATCGAAATTTTTGGGTTTGTGATGACGGCTTATTATCAGTATTGCAGTATGGGTGAAAAAGGTGGAGTCAATCGATTTTAGATTTTAGATTTTAGATTTTAGAGGCGACCTCACGGATAAATGCGGGGGCTTGAGGATTTTCGATTTTCGATTTTGGATTGATTCCACGGATAAATCACGTGGCGGGTACCACCTTTGAAATTCTTGTTCAATTTTGGCGGCTCTGCATGGCAAGTCGATCGCAAAACCGATTGCCGATGAATTTGTCTGCCGAGCTATTCTTGACAAAATCTAATTTTTCACACACCAGGCTAAGGGCATCAAGCGATCGCCTGATGCCCCGTGTACTTACACTGGGGTTGGTGATAATAGACCGATAAGATCGTGCATCCGATCGATAACTTGGTGGGCACCAGCCGACACAAGAGCATCTGCACGGCTGCTTCGTTCATCCTCGCTGATATGAGTTCCCCCTACATAACCGATAATCTGCCCAATTCCAGCGGCAACGGCAGCCCTTACCCCACTGATAGAATCTTCAATTGCCACGCAATCGGAAACTTCAGCGTCCAGACACTTCACTGCATATAGGTAGATGTCAGGAAGCGGCTTGGGACGCGGAACCGGGAGAGAGTCGTGAGCGCTAAATACCTGCTGGCTTGGGAAATAGTCAGTCAGGGCTGCAGAACTAAGGCAAGCACTCAGCCGCTGTAAGCTGCTGTTACTTACAAGTGCATATTTAAATCCGTCGTCGCGCAGGGAAGACAGCACTTGGGGCGTTCCGACCGTCGCTTTTGCCTCTATAGTAAGCCGTTCGATCGCTCTCTTTTCTTCTTCAGCCACTAGCTTGTCAATATCGCGCTCATTAAGACTGGTTAATGGATCAGGGTAGAGCTTTTTGAGTATTTCCCTGTAGGGTTTTCCGGCGAAGCATTTAACAAAGTCCTCAAGCTCATAGTATTGAGCGCCAGGGAACTCACGAGCAACTTCATTTGTCAGCCTCCATGCGCTCTTAAGTGCTATGGTTTCACTGTCAACAACAGTTCCGTCATGATCGAAAAGCACCACCTTATCATGCTGAAGCTGTTTCATTTAAAAGACCTCCCTCACTGTAATTCTTAAGCGTAGTCAATAGTCCGTGGGTCTGGATATCTTGCAAAGCCCTGTGGCATTCATTATCTACGACCTCTGTGTGTTCGCAATTGTCCAATCCCAGAATCCCACTAATTACGGCGCCTTTTTGAATGGCTGTAATTGCGCTTTGGGTATCCTTGGCATAATAGGGTTGACCAGACTCGCTCGCCTCTTCTCTGACTGCAAGAAGCCACGCCGCAACAGGAAGTATAATCCGCTTCATGCTGACTTTTCGGCTATAAGCATCCTGAAGTATCGGAAATATATACTTGCCTACTTTCCTGGCTGTTTCTGAAGAGATTCTCTCAGTAGTATCGGGAAGATCCTCGTTACTGAGCCTTAGTAACACCTGTTCCATATATTGTTCGCACATCTGGCGAGGCACTGGTGTTGCTGCTGCGATATCGTCCATGAGATGCCGAGTAAACAACTGGAATTCCGGTAGGGCGATCGCCTCGTGCATATACTCTATACCTGCTCTTACAGCTAAACAGGCTATAAAGGAGTGTACTGCATTCAAGAATCTCGACTTCATATACAGAAAGGGAGTGATGTCGCTAGTCATAATCACCCCCGTATCTTCCCACTTGGGTCGATCGCCTGTGAAGTTGTCCTCCACGACAAACTGCCAAAATGGTTCGGTTACAATGGGTGCGCGATCGCGAACTTGCAACAGTCGGCTGGGGTAGTTATAGTCTGATTCCTGTTCTTGAGGCACAATCCTGTCTACAACCGAATTAGGGAACGTGGCGTTATCCCTGATGTATTCTGCAAGTTGAGGATCGATCTCTTCAGCGTAAGCTAGCACTGCTTTTTGCAGGATCTCCCCGTTTCTTGGGAGGTTGTCGCAAGAAAGTGTGGTGAACGGGGTCATTTTGCGATCGCGTCGTCGCCGCAGCGCCTCTACGATAAAGCCAATTGCAGTAGTTGGAGTGGAAGGATTTTGCAAATCGTGCGCGATGTCTTCATTCGCTGTGTCGAGATTAAAATTATTGTCTAGATGGTAGCCTCCTTGAGTAATAGTAAGAGTCACCAGATGCACAGAAGGAGACGCCATCTTTTCAAGCACATACTCGCACTTGTCTCTACCATTAACTATTTCCCTGATAGAACCGATAACATCCGCTTCCTCACGATTTTGAGCGCGACTAGAGTGTTTGGTCAAAGTGTAAAGGAATCTCTGCGGTTTCAACCTAGTAATGGTCTCTTGACTCTTGAGGCTAACCCCACAAATCCCCCATCTGTGCTCTTGGGAATCCTTCTGTGCAAGATAGTTATGTATTATGTAGGCGAGGTGGCCCCTAAAAAAACGACCAGGCCCGAAATGGACGATACCAGTCTTAAGCGCCCTCCTGTCGTAAAGAGACTGTTGCCTCCACAAACCAGTTACAGTACCGAAGCGAGAACTTGAAGAAACACTGGGCGGTCGGAGTAAGTTAACCATGAGATTTCTTAAATAAGTGGATAATCAGGTAAAAAAGAGTAGGTCTGTCTGGGTATAGCCCATGACCTACAAGCAGGACAAATATCTTAAAGTGCGAAAATTTTAGGCATACTCTGTGGCATCTACAAGGAAACGTTTAGCCACAGGGTAATTAGGGTCTGACAGGTCAAACAGAGAGAGAAGAAATCAGGTAAACTTAATTAATTAATTAAGTATCAAATATCAAGTAGTCATTAACCTTAAGTAAGGCACAATAATACGCCACAAACTGCCACTTTGTTTAGCTTGGGCAAGTGCGTAAGTCGAATGTCTTTCCTACAAGGCGCAAATAGACTGCTTTTAAATTATGCCTTTAGATTACCTAATAACTCTTTACACTTTGTATGTTATTTACCTTGGTCGCTGCTATCATCTGTCTTCAGGAGAATCTACAAATAATTCTTTAGAGGGACTTATAAACACAATCAAGCGTATACTTCGCTACAAGCAGTTAAGTTAGAGTTTGGCGTTTGTGTAGCAAACGTCCAAAAAACATGGCTTGCCTTGAAAATTCCTGTCTGTAGCAGATGGCTGATACAGCATTGCAAGTCCGTTTCAGTCTGTCCATAAATTTTTAAAGTTTCCTCACTCACAACTGGGCGGTGCACTCCTCCTGAGCAAATCCTCCACAGACAGTTGACAATCTGGAAATGTCAAAGCTGCGATTAAATCCGACTTTGCCAACACAACCGGGCTAGCATAACTCTCTGTCCCTGGCTCCCGAAACACATACAATCGACGGGCATTGATATCTAAAATTCAATACTCCCTGATTCCTGACTGAGCATAAGCAGGGGCTTTCAATTCCCTGTTAGTTAGATCGCTCGGTAGATGTTGCCCGCGCGGAAGAGTTATCTTGTTTGGACGAACGGCGGGCTGATTTGAATATTTACCGCGCACAATTGAGGCGCATCAAGAGTGAACGCGCTCTAATTTCTTGAGGCAAAAGCTGAGGACAACAGCGTCTATAAAATTGGAATTACGACTCGACTAATTGCGGAAGGGATAGCCGAAGTGCAGCGGGATGAGAGCGCATTACTCAGATGTTGCCGTCAACTTGCTAGGATTGTTGGAACCGAGGGAAGGTGGAACTGTAATTCAAACGCCACTACAAAGCGTTTAATTATCCCATCGAGAAACTGACGGAGTATTTCGTGTTTCCCAATGTCAAGCGCACCCTACGGGATTTGTTTGACATGGCGCCAAAAGTGCGAGCGTGATGTTGAGTTGAATTTAATCAGCTTGTGCTGGGTGATGTTGAGTTGGATGTGCGGGTTCGGGGTGAGTGCGATCGTCAAACAACAACCTAGACGAACGCCACCTCTGATATCAATTCCGGCTGCGCCGGAATGATATCAAATCCGCGCTTCATCGTCGGGCGTAAAGGCGAATCCACCTGTCAACAAATATCAACGCCATTTTCCTTTTTTTGACCCCCAGTCAACAGTCAACAGTCAACAGTCAACAATGATTCCGGTGCAGCCGGAATTGATATGATTTCTATTTCAGCTTCAGGGAACTGCGGAGCGCTTTTGAATGCGCCCAAAAGAATGGGAACGGTCTCAATTAGAGTCTGTCACGAAGTACCATTCTCCACAAAAGTTTTTAGCTTTGAAGCGTTGCGAACTGCATTTCCCTCTCCGTCGTTGTTGAAGTAGACGAACACGCTTCGCCCCTGGCTTTCCCACTCGTGGATGCGATCGGCCCACCAATGCAAATCATCATCCGAGTAGGAGCCGCCGTAGAGATTGTTGGAGTCGGGGCCGTGGAGGCGCACATAGACAAATGAACCTGTTACACGCAGGATACACGGAAGGTGGGCGCCGCTCATCACGCAGTAAGCCGCTCCTTCGCGTTCTAGCAGCGAAAATACCTCTTCTGTGTGCCAGCTTGGATGTCGGAATTCGACAGCTACTTTGATCCAGGAGGGCACCTGTTCTAGAAAGTAGGCTAGGCGGGCCAAATCGCAGGCGAACTGGGGAGGAAGCTGGACGAGCAGAATACCCAGTCGATCGCCCAGGCATTGAAGTCCCTCACTCATCCGTTCCAACCACTTTTCTGGCGAGTAAAGACGCTTGGAGTGGGTTAGACCGCGGGGCGCTTTTACCGTCATCAAAAATCCTTGGGGGAGGCGCTCTCGCCAGTTAGCAAAGGTAGTGTTTGGTGGCCAGCGGTAGTAGGTGCTATTAACTTCGACGGTTTGATAGTGCTGGATATAGCAATCGAGCCTAGAGCGAAGCGGTAGCTGGTGGGGATAAAGCACACCTTCCCAATGGTCGTAACTCCAGCCTGAAGTGCCGATGTGAACAATCGCATCCGGGTTCATTATCCCTTCCTTGATTCGGATCTGCTGGAAATCGCTACTAAACAAACAAAGTCCGCGCAGGCGGACTAAGAATATGATATTTGAAAACTGAATGCGATTGAATTAGTTGGCTCGATCGCTGCTACCTCGCTCTGCCGCTTTTTCTACTGCTTCCTGTCCCGGCGTAACTGCTTCGCCCACGTTATCTTTTACCGATTCTATAAATTTTTTGGTACTGGGGGCAATGGGTTGGTCGAGATTCAGCTTTTCTCGGATATTGTCAAGTACACCCGTGGCATCCTTCTCTGTATCGCTTGTTGGCTGCTGAGCGGGACGGGCAACTTCGTAAGACTTAGCTTCAGGAGTTAAAGGTGTAGCGATCGCTTGCATTTTGTTGCCCGAAAATTCCAATTCGGAGCTAAAAATTAGCGCTATTCCTACAGCAAAGATTATTCCTACTCGCAGGCAAGTTGTAACTAAGCGCGATGTAAAATTTTTCATTGAAAAACTCTGTTTTTTTGTGACGACTCTAATATAGATTAATTGCTGTTGTTGGTTTGCAAATCTATCTAAAGATAGGACTTTGAACCAATTTATGGTGTTAGCATTCTTCGCAAATCAACCTCAACAAAAAAGTTTTTGGCGCTGCGCCGCCAACAGGCGACCGAGCGCAACTACGAACTTAAGAAAGGTACATTTACTACTTCCCCTGACACCGATCCGACTTGCACTTTCAGTCCTTCGCCGCCCGCTTTTGTGCGGATGTAAGCAAGACCAAAAAAGCCGGATTCAGTTTCCGTAAAACTGGTGAGTTTGCCGACTTTATCCTCTCCGATTGTGACTGCTGTTCCGGGTTCAACCGCACCGCTTAACTGCACGCCCCAAAGTTGCTGTTTGACTCCTTTGTAGGTGTTCAACCGGGCAATTGTTTCTTGACCGATGTAGCAGCCTTTGTCATAGGTAATCGTGTGTAAAAGACGGGCTTCTAAGGGGTTGTAATCGTCTGTGAGTTCAAAATCGGGTGCGGGGCGTCCTTGTTCGATTCGCAGTTGTTCCCAAACTCGATCGCCCATCGGTACGGCCCCAGCTTGGACTAATTCCTTCCACAAGTTGGCTGCATCGCCAGCTTGTGCAATTAACGTGTATCCGGGAGTTGCTAAACCACTACCAACCGCAACTCGAACGCCCCCTCTTTCCCCCCCTTGGTAAGGGGGGGAAAGAGGCAGGGCTGTTTCATTCTCTGTAGGGGCCGTGCCCCCGTGCCGGCCCTCTTGGTCTGACCTGCCGATCGAATCCTCTAAATCGGGGGTAGGCACGGGGGCACTACCCCTACAAAATTCATGTTTTTGGGGAGAATGAAACAGCCCTGGGGAAAGAGGGGGGGTTTTTATCAATTTGTGAGTAGCGTAAGGTTGATTTTCGAGTTCGGTAACTCCGATTTTTTCTAATAGTTGAGTGCTTTCCGGGCCGAGGACACTGAAAGCAACAGTTGTATCGGTTAAATCTGTTAACTCGACGCGATCCATTGGGAAAATATAGCGATCGAGCAATTCCAGCAGTTGGCGGCGGCGGTTGGCTGAAACTAGCAGCAGTACGGCATCTTCTGTAGCGTAAGCGGTGGCGAGGTCGATCGTCCGGGCGGTGGATGTGACGAAAACGGTGTCGCAACCTTGACCGGGTTTGAGTATATTAAAGTTATTGGTACTTTGATTGTGCAAGAACCGCAGGCGATCGCTGTCTGAGATTTGAATGCGTCCCCAGTGAGTGCGATCGTACAAAGCCACACCTTTTTTAGTTGCTGCGATCGCTTCTGCGTCGTTACCAAAACTGACTGGCACAATTTCTTTGGTTGTTAACTCTGCAAAAGTAGCACCTGTCGCTGCTTGAATGTCGTGCAATTCTTGAATCAGCATAAAATTTTGTTGACTGTTGAGTGTTGACTATTGACTGATGACTGATGACTGTTGAGTGTTAACTACTGCTTTCCTGTCAACTGACAACTGACTATT
Organism: Microcoleus sp. T2B6; assembly: GCF_036700475.1. Taxonomy (NCBI): domain Bacteria; kingdom Bacillati; phylum Cyanobacteriota; class Cyanophyceae; order Oscillatoriales; family Microcoleaceae; genus Microcoleus; species Microcoleus sp. T2B6. The sequence continues at coordinate 19,095 of NZ_JAUBOZ010000023.1, forward strand.
TGCCCAAATTGGCGAATATTTCTTGTATTAATTGACTGGCTTTGGCATCAAGACGATTCCAATCCACATCGCCAGTGTCATCCTCAATCAAGCTAGTATCAATTACAACTTCTTGGCTTTGGATTTGACTGTGGGCGGGCTGGTAGTTGACAAAGCAGACTCGATAGCAAAGTTCCCAAATATCGATACATCTTTGCTCGCCTTGAAGCTCTAAAAGTAGTTGATAGCCAGGAATGGGAATCTGCACTTCTTGATAAGTACCCGTCCAAACTGACTCCTCTAATTGTTTGCGGATGTTGTCGATCACTCGGATCATCGCTGGCTGCATGAGCAGTTCAGCTTGCTGCCACGCGATCGGGCTAGTTATTTTAGGCTTCATATACAGGGTTCTAAAAAAGAAAATCAATAAATTAATTTTCTAGCATTGGGTGCCAACTTTTGAGACATCCGCCCCAGAATGTTAAATTTAGTCTTGACAACTCCCTGTCCTAAAGGAGCAGGGATTCTTGGTTCATTGGGACTACTCATGTAGCTTGCCCTCCCCAAAATTCACTGCGATTTGCCCAACCGCTGTATATCCACGCTGCAATACTACTTGCGCGGCTGCAACATCTCGATTTGTTTCATAGCCACAGGTTTGACATTTATGCACTCGTTGGGATAACTCTTTTTTACCTGTATGGGTTTGACATAATGGGCAGGTTTGACTTGTTCCGTTGGGGTCTACTTTTGCGAAGTATGCACCTCGCTTAAAGCAAACATGGCTCAATATATTCAGGAACTGACCAAACCCTGCATCAAGCGTGTGCTTGCTCAGCCTTCCGGCTGACATTGCTTTGAGGTTCAAATCCTCAGCAAATACTGTGTGGGCTGCGTTGCATAAATGATGAGCGGTCTTGAAATGAAAGTCTTTGCGACTGTTCGAGATGTATTCGTGGTGCTTCGCTATTTGGTGATGAATTTGACGAAACTTTCTAGAGCCTTTTTTCTTGCGCTTCAGTTGACGTTGCAGCAATTTCAGCTTGCGTTGTCCATCCACAAAGAATCGAGGTCTATCAATCAATTCACCATCAGAAGTTGCCAAAAAATGTTTTAACCCTAAATCAATCCCTAATCCATGTCCTGAAGGTGAGGCTTGAGGTACTTTGATATCACATTGCAAAGTGAGCATGGCATAGTAGCCAGAAGCCCTCTTAATAACGCGAATTTGCTTGACATCAAACCCTTGAGGAATTGGACGCGACAGGTGCATTTTTACGGGGCCAATCTTGGGTAGGTTGACCCAATCGGCACCATCAAACCGTTTAACGGATTCTAGATTCAATTGAGGAAACACAAATGAGCGCATCCGCTTTTTGAATCTAGGGAAACCGTGTCCTCGCTCCCACATTGCCACAAAGGCTGCTTCTAGTTGGCGCAACGCCTGCTGCAAGACATGGGTGTGAGGCAATTTCAACTCAGGAATTAACTTCTTTGCTTTTGCCAATGATTTGCATTGGCCCGCAAAGGTTGGACGCGGTGCCTCAGCAGGGATAATGTATTCCTGCTTCATGCTGCACGAGTTGATATCACACTTACGAGAATTGACCCAATCTTTTCGTTCTCGCAATCCAAAGTTATAAACCTTGCGGCCAATATTGAGCCACTGGTCGAAAGTTTGGCGTTGCGTATCGGTAGGAATGAGCTTGTACTCGTAGGTTAGATTTAACATACAATCATTGTAGAGCCAGTCTGAACAAACAGCACTGCATTTATTCAAAATCCTCTCCGAGAAATTCAGAACCCAAAGTCCCCCTAAAAGGGGGAGGCTTGTATCCCATTGTTTTCTGTCACCCAATTCAACAGTCAACCCCCAACAGCAACAGCCGTTCTCGGCTTGACGGCTAAAAACGGCTGAAACTGTTGATATTGAGTTATCGGATGGGTAATGTAGGATTTGAACCTACGGCATCCTGCGTGTAAAGCAGGCGCTCTACCACTGAGCTAATCACCCAATTGCACTCACACCGATTTATCATATCACAGTAACTCAGAAAGATCAAGTAAAAAAAATCCTAAACTTTAAATGCCCTCTGGCCGCACCCACGATCAAATAACCCTGTGGAGTTTGCCCTTGGTGGCAGCCCTCACCTTTGGCCAGACGAGCAGCAGCAACCTGACTTTGCTCGTTTCCGGCAGTTTCTTATTCGGCGGGCTGATGTTTGGCCCTGACTTGGATATCTACTCCTGCCAGTATCAGCGCTGGGGATGGTTCAAACCGATTTGGCTTCCGTACCAAAAAAGCCTGCGCCACCGCTCTTTTTTGTCCCACGGCCCTCTGATCGGCACTGCTTTGCGAATCTTGTACCTCGCTATCTGGAGCGCGGTTCTCGGAATCGTGGGATTGGCAATTGCCGAAAAAGTCGGAAACTTCGGCTGGAATTGGCAGGATGTGGTTTTGAGTTACGGGCGATCGATCTGGGAACACCACATCGAAATTTTAGCCGTTTACATCGGTCTAGAATTGGGCGCGATGAGCCACTATCTGAGCGATTGGGGCGGCTCGGCTTACAAAAGATTCAAAAAGAAAGGATTGAGCGGGTTGCGCCCTCCTAAGACAATTAAGAGACCCAAAATCAAAGATCCCACTCGCACATCTAGCAAATCTATAGCGGAAGGAAGAAGGAAGAAGGAAGAAGGAAGAAGGAAGAAGTAATACAATCAGCAGAAGGAAGAAGGAAGAAGGAAGAAGGAAGAAGGAAGAAGTAAGATGTAGTAAAATCAGCAGAAGGAAGAAGGAAGAAGATGTAATAAAATCAATAGTTGGAGTAACAACGTTATAACCGTCTTGGCGGTTGATATAAAAGGTAAATTATTATGTCTAATTCTGAAAGTCGATCGCTCACAGCACTCAAAGAACTTATAGAAGTTGTGGCTAAATTGCGATCGCCAGACGGCGGATGTCCTTGGGATTTAGCTCAAACTCCCCAAACTCTAATTCCTCACATAATCGAAGAAGCTTATGAAACCGCCGACGCGATTCGCAAAGGAGATAAAGATGCGATCGTCGAAGAATTGGGCGACTTACTGTTACAGGTAATTCTGCAAGCTCAAATTGCCAGCGAATCCAATCAGTTTACCTTCGCCGAAATAGCTGCGGGCATTACAGAAAAACTAATTCGGCGACATCCCCACGTCTTCGGCGATGTCGAAATCAACAGCGTCGATGAAGTCAACGAAAACTGGGAAAAAATCAAAGCAGCAGAAAAAGGCACAACTGCGGAAAAGCCGGCAACTTTAGCCTCGAAAATGAGCCGTTATGCCAGCACTTTGCCGCCGATCGCCGCCGGGATGAAAATCTCTCAAAAAGCTGCGGAAGTGAGTTTTGATTGGGACAGTGTAGAGGGCGTTTGGGATAAATTTCACGAAGAAATGGCAGAATTTGAACACGCTCTCAAACACGAGGATAAGGCAGCCCAGCAGTCGGAATTGGGAGATATTATGTTTGTGTTGATTCAATTAGCTCGCTGGTACGATTTAGATCCGTCGGCTGCTTTGCAAGGAACAAACGATCGCTTCGTGCAGCGGTTTGCTATGGTGGAGGCTGCGTGCGATCGACCTTTGTCAGATTATGCCCCAGAAGAGTTAGAATCTCTGTGGCAGCAAGCTAAAGCTTTAATTGCTCAACAAAAGGGCGATGCGTAATATCAAATCCGTTGGTATCAGAATGATTAATCTCTCTCTTCTCTAACTCTGCGCCCTCTGCGCCCTCTGCGGTTAAAAACTCCCAATCTAACTAATTTTCTTTAATCAGATATCAAAAATCAACTATTCGTAAAGCTTCGCGTCATTGTACGGGGGATGTTCGCAAGCGATATATAAAGCATTTGTCGGTTCCAGGGGTTCCCCTGTCACCGGATCGATCGGCTTGAGGACAAAGCATAACAGACTGAGCGATCGCCAATCCAAATTATCCAGCTTCCCACGTTCGTAACGGTTGACTGTTGCGGCACTGATACCCACATCTTTGGGTACGGGTTGATTGGTAGCTGTGAACAGCGCCTCTTCATATCCCTTTGTTTTGAACTGTGTTTCGCTAACAGACCAACCTATTGTCTGTCTTGCAGCCTTTAACATCTTGCCCAAACGCATCCGCCCCGTCTCCGTGAAGCGAACGGGACGCAATTCCTGCTCTTTGTCTACCACAGCTTTGTTAGAGAGTCCTGACATTTTTCCTACCTACGTTAACTCTCAAACTAGCACAGCATCAATGATTGAGGGTTGCACGAGCAACATCTGAGCTGAAGAAGTTTAAATTAACTTTATTTCACAAGTGCAATAAGAGTCTGATATAGTAATATGTAATTGACTCTAAACCGAACTTGCCTCTCAAGCCCTGAGTATACAGCCATGACAGCACTGTTTCGCCGCATCCAGCCCTCGAAAAAGCTCCGCATCACCGTCAGGTCGTAGGCGTAAGCCGGGGCGTAGCCATCGCCCAACTGCTCAAAATCAGCCAAAACCTGATTAAGCGAGTCGAATCATGGGCTTTCGTGGTTTTCGTCCACCATCGGGATAGAGGCGGCCTGTTTGTCAGCTACCGCAGGCTGGAAGAATGGCAAAATGCGTTAGCGAAGCCCTCGAAGAGGATCGCCCATCATATCCAAACCTGCCCCACCCTTGGAGAACTCTCGCAGCTCAAAACATCCATTCACTACGACAGCCGGAAATTCAAAAAACAATTTCTCCCCAACACCCTTGACTTTTTAAATCAAATGTGCAGTGACAAACAAGACGAACTCAACATCTGGGAAAGCTTAAACAGCATTGCTTCCTAGCCGAAATCAAGCAGATTTCCTAACACTAGCAACCGCACCCAACCGTGAGGACGCTGTTAATTGCTCAAACCCTTGCCTTTGATTCTGTCAACTGTCAACTGTCAACTGTCAACTGTCAACTCTTCCTTGCCAAAAAACAGAAGCGAAACATTTGCGAGCAATTGCGAGATAAAATCACCCCAAAAATCACCCGCGAATGCTCCGCCACATTCATGAAAGCAATCACCAAAGCAATTAAGACATTGCCTGAGCGATATAATCAAAATAAGGAGCTGCTTCCTTAGCATCCTCCTGATTGAGCAAAGCCAAAGAAGCTTCCTTCAAACAGCGGATAGCTTCGACCATGCCAGGAACAGGAACGCCGAGAGAATTATACATTTCCCGAACGCCAATCAAACCGATGCTTTCGATCGGCTCCTTGTCACCCGCCAAGATACCGTAGGTAATCAGGCGCAAGTACCAGCCGTAGTCGCGCAGACACAAAGCCCGTTCGCGTTGGCCGTAAGCATTGCCGCCAGGAGAGATAAAATCAGGGCGTTTTTTCCAGAGTTTTTTGCTAGCTTCTTCAACAATTTTTTTCTCACTGTCAGACAGCGCAGTAGCAATACGCACCCGCTGTTCTCCGGTTTTAAAAAAATCTTTGATGCTTTGAAGTTCGCCGGTACTGGGATAGCGAAGTTCGTCGTCGGCTTGGAGAATTAGTTGGCTAACTACGCTCATTGTTATTCAAAAAAATTGAGGATATTTGAGAGTAAGATTAATTGACATTCTCATCCCTTAAAGACGAGATTCTTGGTGGGGCGATTTACTTTGCTTCTAACATTTATCAACATTAGAAGTAGCGGGTAAATCTCCGCAAACGTTATGCTTGATGTTCAAGCCAGTTTCCCTGTGTTCCAGGGTACTGCGGGAAAAACTCAAAAACTGCGAGTGAGAGTTTAGATGTCGGCAGACACTTTGACTGTTTAACGAGTTTTTGCTAGCTCGCCCCAACAGCATATCGCACAGGCACGGGTAGGGGCAACTCACGGCAGGCTTGACTTGCAGGTTGAAGCTTGGCTTTAGCAGCAAGACGTTCAGCAGCAGGAATACAGCCTGCTATTGAGCTTGAGTGCGATGGATGGAGCCCCGCTTCGCTACGACTTATCTCAGGAAAGAGAGAGCGATATTGCATTACCATATTAAATCCTACCACGACTACTTGTGACCAAATCTAAATTCCCGACCCCAAACTCGACGAAATTGGCAAACCCTTGCCAGCAAGGTCAACTGATTGAGATAGAGATTACCGACTTGACAGACACCGGCGACGGAGTTGGTCGTTTTGGTGAGTTAGTGGTGTTTGTGCCCGATACCGTGACGGGCGATCGAGTCCTTGTGCGCCTCGTGCAAGTCAAATCCACCTATGCTACAGGCAAGCTGGACACACTTCTGGAAGCATCCGAACACCGCATTCGAGCTAATTGCATTGTCGCCGACAAGTGCGGCGGCTGTCAGTGGCAGCACGTAGACTATCAATATCAGCTTGCAGCCAAGCAAAATCAAATCATTCAAGCCTTAGAACGGATTGGCGGATTTAGCAATCCCCAAGTGGATGAAATTTTAACGGGAAAAATCGAGGGATTTCCCCAATTTTTGGGATACCGCAACAAAGCGACTTATCCCGTGGCCATATCTGCAACAGGTCAAGTCCAAGCAGGTTACTATCAAAAAAGCACCCACAAATTAGTCAATCTCAATCAGTGTCCGGTGCAAGATCCGCGCCTCAATCCTTTGTTAAAAGAAGTGAAAGAAGACATCCACTGGCGGGATTGGCAAGTCTACGACGAAAAGAAACATACAGGAGAATTGCGTCATTTGTCCTTGCGGATCGGACGGCGCACTGGCGAGATGCTGCTAACTTTAATAGTTCGCACTGGAGAGTTGCCGGGACTCGAAGAGCAAGCATCCGAGTGGCTGAAACAATATCCTCAACTGGTAGGTGTTTGTTTGAATATCAATCCCGCTCAAACTAATGTGATTTTTGGGACGGAAACTCGCTGCATTGCGGGTCGTTCTTATCTGCGAGAAAGTTTTGCTGGTTTGAACTTTCAGCTAAGAGCAGATACTTTTTTTCAGGTAAATACAGAGGCGGCTGAAGCGTTGTTAGAGGTGATGGTAGGGGAATTGAATTTGCAGGGAAACGAGATTTTGGTTGACGCTTACTGCGGAATTGGTACTTTTACTTTACCCCTGGCAAAACAAGTAAAAATAGCCATAGGTTTAGAAGTGCAACCGGCGGCGATCGAACAAGCCACATTAAATGCTGAGTTAAATGACGTGAGAAATGTCGAGTTTCAGGCGGGAACTGTAGAGAGTTTGCTGCCTTCCTTGGGATTGACACCGGATATTGTGCTGCTAGATCCGCCGAGGAAAGGGTGCGATCGCGCGGTTTTGGAAGCTATCAAGGAAATCAAACCAAATCGCATTGTTTATGTTAGCTGCAAGCCTGCTACTTTGGCTCGCGACCTGAAGATTTTGTGCGAAAATGGGGATTATAAGTTAGCGCGAGTGCAGCCGGCGGATTTCTTTCCTCAGACTTCTCATGTTGAGTGTGCGGCTTTTTTGGTGCGGTAGGTAGGTGGACATGATGGCATTTATGTATGTTCATCTTGTATCAACAAAGAGGTAGATTGCGATTTATCATTGGGTGGGGGCGGGTTTATGAGATTGTCGATTACAGGCAATTATTGTTGGTGAACCCGCCCCTACAGCATCAAAAACACTTTTCAACCGAAGCTAACAGGCACGATATAAAAGGTTGATTCCCGATCGAATAATTTGCGAGCGCGTAGGGGCGGGTTTTACCAACAATCTCGGCCTAATACCAGTAATCTAATAAACCCGCCCCGACTTAGGCTATAATCAAACAAGATTGTACAATTTGCTTCCTTTTGAACTTAACTATTTAGCGATTTTTGTTTGGATACTATTATGCTATCAATTGAGCGACTGATGAAAGAAGCTTTATCTTTGCCAAATGCGTTGAGAGCGCAGTTAGCAGAGATGCTAGTTGAGAGTCTTGAATTTGATATAGACGGAACAGTTCAAAAGTTGTGGACTGTGGAAGCTAAGCAGCGTCGCGACGAAATCCGAAGCGGTATGGTTGAGCCAATTCCAGGAGAAGAAGCGTTAGCTCAGATTAGGCAAATTATAGCACAAGGAGGTACGTTTTTCACCCGGCAGCATTAACTGAATATGCTCAAGCTGTCCAATTTTATACATAGCGTCGAGTTGAATTAGCGCAAGCTTTTATTAATGCCGTTGAAGATGCTATCTTCCGTCTTGTCGAATCTCCAACTCGTTCGCCGATAGTTGATGAAGATATTCGCCGTTGCCTAACGCGAAAGTTTCCTTATGGAATTCTCTACACAATAGAGGAGGATGTTATTGTAATTCTGGCAGTAATGCACTGCAATCGAGAACCTGGATACTGGAAAGATAGAGTTAGGGAGCAACCACCCAATTAAGTTGATAACGCATGGATAGAATTAGGCGATCGCACTTTAGTTAGATTGGTGGGTGGAAGGGCGCTCGCATCCAGCCACCGGAACTCGTCAATTCAACTCACTTAAAACTTTGGTCACTGCTGATGCTTGCTCTGGATAAAGCTTCGCTAAATATCCACACATTTCATAAGTGGCATCTAAGTAGTAGGCACAGGGAATTAACAGGCGTTTGAAGTTCTGTTTATCACCTATTTCAGCAAGAATTGCTGCAACATTTGGAAGGTGCTGATAACGATTAATAAGAATCATCTCTGTAGTTCTAATCGCTTGAAAACCAAAACTCGACTTTGCCTGAGATTTTGCAACTGTTTCAAGCGCTCTCGCCTCTATCCCATCATCTCTAATCTGCCGAACTAACCTTAGAGCATTAGCATAGGTTTCTTGTACAGCTTCTCTATCTTCTACTTCGATTTGACATTCAGCAGCTATTGCTAGTACCTCTACAGCCTGTTCTCCTTCAGCGTTAATTTCCCGTGTTATTCCTAAACCAGCAGAAAATTGCTTCAACTGAATTTGTACCTTGACAATTTCCAGCATTGCTTTCAGTTTTTCTCTTTTATCGTCTATTTCTAGTGCTGTTTCCCAAGCAATATTTAGAAACTCCTGAGATTGAGTTTGAGCTTGTGCCTCCGCGATTGTCCGTAAAGTCCACGATCGCTCCCAAACTTTTTCGAGCTTTTTTGCTTGTGTGACAGCCTCAGTAAAAGTAGAGCGTGCTCGTTTCGTTTCGCCGTCTTGCGCTTGTATCTGTCCTATTATTCCTAAAACTTGAGGCAGGGTAAAATCTTGACCATTTTCTTTAGCAGTTTCTCGGGCAGCATCAAAATCCCTAATCTGAGCTTGTCCCTTTGCAATTGTGCGTAAAATCGCTTCCTTACTAGGCTCATTATCTAACTTCCGTGTTATATCTAAGGCACGAGTAAAAATGGTTTGTGCTGTATCCTTGTCTCTAACCTGACCATGCGCTACTGCAATTAAAAGGAGTACGGTTAGCAATCTACCTTCATCTTCGATCGTCTCCACCGTATTTAAAGCTGCAGTATGTTCTCCGCTTTGTACCTGTTTCTCTGCAAGTGTTTGGAATGCCCAATCTTTTGAGCCTTGGTTGTGAATTTTGTGTGCCATCTCTAAGGCTATGGTAAAAGTAGCTCGTGATTCATTTTTTAGCCTTACTTCTGCTTGCACTTGTCCTATTGTTGCTAAAGCTTCTACTTGTTTTTGTTCGGGAGGCTTGAACCATGTTGCAGTTGTGAGAACACAAGCAAAGATAGCTCTAGCCTCATCTCTCAATCCAACCTGTGCCATCTTGCTTGCAATTACCCCTATCATATGTGCCTTATTGCTAACCATCTTGTCCACTAAGGATAAAGCAGCATTAAAATTTTGATTTTCTGCAAAGGCTTCTGCAATTGGTTGTAGTAACTGTAACTGCGTTATTTTTTCAGTCTGACTTTGGGTTGGCATTCCATTAACCACCTGAAATGCACCGTTAACATCTCCTTTCGATGCCAAGACTTTAATAATTGAACGCAATACATTTACCTGCGTACATTCCCAGCCAGTCTCTTTGGCTGTTTTCATGGCATTGATGAATTCCCCTGCTTTAGCTTGTGCAATTGCAACGTCCTGCAAAGCCTCTGCTTTTTGCCATTCATCATTAATCGTCCGCGCAGTGTCTACGGCAACAGCAAGATTAGCTCGTGCTGCCTCTTTATGCCCTACCTGTGCTTGTGCAATGGCAATTTCTCCTAAAGCCCATGCTTGCTTTTGTCTGTTGTTTATTGTTTGTACCGTTGTTAAGGCAGCATCAAAATCTCCTAATTTAGCTTGTGCAGCTGCAATCTTACTCAGTTTGTCATCAATAGGCTCTGTAGTTTCAAGAATGAATTTAAGGGTTTTTTGTGATGCTGTTTTGTCTCCATCCTGAGCTTGTGCTACTGCAATATCTGCTAGTGCGTGTATTTTCCACCATCCATCCTCCATAGACAGGGCTGTCTCAAGGGCGATTGTCAAATAACCACGCACAATCAGGGTTTCACATAAGGGTACTTGCTGATAGTCATACAACAGGCGTTGCCTCAATTCTGTAAAAGCATCCTTGTTGATATCAGAAACATAGGCAAGTATGTAAGCTGCATACTCAACATAACTTGCTCGTGTACCGTGAGTTGCGACACCACTGGTGCTCAACCCGCGAACTAAGTTTTTCTTCCGCAGCTTTTCCAGCGTTGCTTGTGCTTCATTCAATTGGTTAGTATCTTTCAACTCCCACGCCAGTAGCAGATACCACAAAGCACAGCGTTCAATCTCGTACAAGTCCGCCAGTGCATGAGCACGATTTAAATTGCCCGATCGCAGTGCATCGAGGGGTGAATCTTGCGCTGTTGTCTGCAACAGTTGCCGTGCGTGTAACAGCATAAATTCTGCCATTTCTCCTGCTTTGTCTTCCTCGGCGGCGGCTAACAAGGCAGTCTGCACCGTCTTCAAAGGCAAGTCAGGCTCATCGGGAAACTGTTTAATAGAGTGCGAGTAAAAGTCTTCGTTACGTGCGATCGCATACAACTCCTCCCAGTGCTTCACATCCCGCAAGTGTTCCGCATAATGCCGGAACGCATAAGGACTCTGGTATTCGTCCCACTGAGCGCAATATTTAATCAGTTCCTTCTGAGATTTTTTGGTATTCGCTTGGATTTCAGGCAGGACGGCAAATTGTTCGGCTAATGTCGAATGAGCGAAAGAGAATACGAGACAGTCCTCTAACTGACGAATTTTGAACCATCGACTTACCTGCCACGGCAGTCCGACTGGACTTTCTCCCATGAGTTCTACTAAATCGTCAGAAGATAGCTCTCCTTTGGCAATAGTCAGAAAATAGAATATCTTTCGCATATCTGGGCGAGAACGCCAATCTTCTAATCGATTTAAGGCTTGGTATTGCTGACGAATGTACTCAGCAAAACCCTTGGGTGTTGCTGCAAGTGTTTTGCGGATTGCACTTTCCTCACCCTGTTGTGCTACTTCTAACAACTCATCGATTAAGTATTTAAGAAAAAGTGGTATTCCTTCAGTACGATCGCACACCTGGGTCACAAAAGTTTCGTCCTGTGCCAGAGTTACTAACTCACCCTTACCAGTTTCTTGTAACCAGTCTGCGATCGCACAACGAGGCAGACGATCGAGGTGTATCGGCTCAATATCTTTTGTCCAACCAGACAAGTATTCTAGCTGCTCCCCTTCAGAGGCTCTGGCTGAGGCAATAACAAATACATTCTGAGACAAAGGAGTAGGAAAGGGTGGTGAGAAGGGACGATCGGCTTCATCTAAACCATCTAGGACAACAACTAAAGGTTTACCTTTCCAGTCTTTAACAAAGTCATGAAGAGCCTCCCGCAACTTGGTTTCATTATGGGACAACGGTTTACTCAATTCGCAGTAATTATAAAGTTGTTGCAGCAGATTGCGATAGGCATTAGCGACTGGACGGGTAATTTCCTCACGGTGACTGAAAAAGTGATAAGCGATAAACACACCGTTTCCCTGGCGTGATTTTACCCAGTTTGCTAACAGTGCGGTTTTACCAAAACCCGCCCTGGCGGTAATAATTTTCCATCTGTTATCGGATTGAATTAAGAACTTATCTAGGAGTTCTAGTATCTCGGAACGTCCAACAAATAGCTTGGTGTATTCCTCCACGAGTGCCAAGGTGCGATCGCTCACTTCCGACCTTCCAGAATGCTGTTGAGGCAGTCGCTCTTTCTTAATTTCTTCCCATTCCAGTCCTAAAACTTTGCAGTAAGCCTTGAAAACTTCGGTACTGATACCTTCTTTTCGAGTGTTGTATAGAAAAGCCTTCCAAGTTCCTTCTGAAATACCGTCAGCGAAAGGTCCCACTATTGGCCAATCTAGATTTGGCTTTAAAACCTTACTTGCTTCAACTAGCCATTGAGGGTCGTCTACCTTCCAACCCTCGTTTCTGGCTTGTTTAATTTTTTCTAAACCCCGATCGGAAGCTTTGAGATAAGGCATCGCTTATATCTAATTGTGATGATTGTCAAGATCGACTTTGGATCGATCTTAAACCGATCGTGCGAAACCCTGACTAACTCACGATTATGGAAGTGTGAGAAGCACAGTTGGCCAACGAACTTCTCCTTTGTTCAAAAAACCACAGAGGAGAAATCAAATGAAAACTTGCGAAATTACTGGCTACATCAAGCGGATTGAACAGCTATCAGGTAGTTTGTCAGCTATCCCAGAAGGACATTGGTGCGTCCTTTCCGAATCAAGTCACCTGCTCATTCATGTCCAATCTGTACTCAAAATGCCTGTAGGTGAAACCGACTTGCTAGACGGGAGTGTGGGGCGACATTGGTCAAAATATCGCAAAAACCAGCTTTGGGCTACCCATAAAGAGGGAAAGTGTACATACAAGTTCCCCGATGGGCGCTACTGCGAACCTAAAACTTATCACTTTGACGAACTGGGAAAATATCGTGAATGGGAACAGACTATCTATATCCCGACAATCTTGCCGGATTACTTAAAGCGTAAGTACCCCAAGATTAGGGGTTAGATTACCACAGGAGGGGCGGGCAAAGTTGTTTTGGTTAAATGCGATCGCCCTTATTTTCCCTGCATTGCGATCGGCCGTCTCTTGTCCCAAATCCATCCTTCGCTGCTACTTTAGCTTGCGTAAGTCAGGCAAGTCGGCATTTATGAGGACTGCTCAAAGCTCGATCGCCTTTCTCATTCCGAATCCAAAAGGGCGATCGATCTTTTCCATCCACATATCCCAAAAGCGATCGCCCTTATTTTTATTTACTCGCGCACATATTCAACTTGTTAACATGATAACATATCAGCAGAACAGGTGTACGATCGTGAGAATATAAAAATTGGAGGAAACCTATAGCCTTTCTCAGAAAGATGAGGTACTCATGGGCATAGGGCATAGGGCATAGGGCATAGGGCATAGGGCATAGGGCATACCTCACTTTTTTGAGAACCGCTATAAGTGGGAAAGAGTACAGAAGTGCCAGCGAAGCGACACGACCCAAATTACATACAGCTATCGGGAGATGTCCGAAAAGAACTAGGACTTCAGTTTAAAGCTGCGTGTACTCTCAAGCAGCTAAATATAGGAGAAGGGTTGGAAGAAGCAATAGAAATATGGTTCCAGGCTCAGCAAGCCCCCTCATCCAGCAAAAGCAGCAAAAAGGGGAACGAGTGAGAGATCCAGAACGGGAAAAGAAGAGCTTGGCAATCCCATCAACGAACCCGTACAAGCGTATAACCTAAAAGAAGCGAAAAAGAAATGCCAACAGCTAGCCACTGAATATGAACGGTCTCTTGCAGATGTTCGGCCTGAAGGCAAAGCCTGGTTTCGCTGCTACTTTCAGTGAGGGAAAATCCATGAAAATTCGAGAATCAGTTGGTCAAAGTGTATGGAATCATTCTGAGGGTTGGTGCTGCGAGCCTCTTGACCCCATACCGGCCGGTCATATTGCCCTAGCCGTTGAAGCGATCGATATTAATCTTGTAGACTGGGATATCGAAGAAATTGGCGAAAAAGCAGGTTTTGATATTCAGTACAAATACACGGGAGTCAATGACCCGCAAGATTCATCTTTAGCTTGCGTAACTCAGTTTGTGGGCATCTATGAGGAATTCTCAAAGCTCGATCGCGATTTGGAAATTTTGATTGCAGCCGGCATCCCGCGTCATTTATTTAAAATACTGACTGACAACGATGACATCGATTTGAAGCCTGTAACGCAATACCTCAAAGCAGTTTCCTAATGTTTTGGGTGTAGCGCAATTGTTGCTTTTTCAAAGTGCGTGAAGCGGAGCTATCCCGTAGGGAATCGCCCTTATTTTCCGAAAGTGCGATCGCACTTTTACTATCCCTATCAATATGAGACTCAACCATTTACACCTACCACACTCAACTCATCAGACATTTCGGAATTATTGGTTTTATCAATTTTTGGTAACTGTTCACTATTCAAGAATTCTTCAAATAAATCAAAAAAGCGCTTCAGTGCATCTGCTTCATCCTCAGAATAAAAAAGAATAATCCGACTCCAAGATTGAGTATCTGCTTGGTTAAATCGATTTTCTATCCATTCTTGAAACTCCTCAAACTTTGTTTCTTGTTCTGTTACAGGGATGCCAAGTTGACGGCGCGCAAAGGTATAGCCGTCTATAAAAACATGGAGATGACTGAGCGATCGCTTCCCCAAGTATAAAGACGATCTTTGCTTAATTTTTTCTAGCAAATCATACAAATCTAACATTGTTTCATCTCCTTTCAGCTAAAATTCAATTTCCGCAATCTCAAAATTACCGCCCAGCTCGATCGCCAAACAATAAAATTTTCCCAACCACTCTTGTTTAGGAATTCCTTCATTGTGGATATTATCAAAAATTAGTTCCTCCCCATTTATTTTAACTGCAATAGCTTCATGCCGTCCATTTGTAGCAATATTTTGTCCGAGGTCATCATGGTAAATATTACCATATTTTCCCTTGGCACTGCCAGTGTAAATTTTTAGTTTTTTCCCCGAAATACCCCTGGTAATTAAAAACTCTTGGACGCTTAAAGCGCAAGCATTACATTCAAACAGCTTAAATTTACTAGCTATTTCTGAAATTTGTTGTCGTAATTCGTCATCGATCATGTTTAATTATTTGACCATCTCTTGGCGCCATCCTAACTCCGCTTTACCCTAAATAGTTATTCACAGGGTCATAGCTACCTTGATAAGTGCTGTAGATGCGGTAGCCAGGGAATACTAAAGCAATGCCAATGGGACTGTGAATAGTCCCCGGATAGTTTTCTTCGGGCTCGCTACCCCCAATCCGAATTTTGAGCGCACCCAGCCAAATGTAGAGCCCTGGAATTAAAGTATCTAAACTGTAGGCGAGCGCTCGCATTTGCAGATCGGGGGGATTAATCGGTTTTAAATACTGTGGCTTTTCAGGTTTGGAAATGGACATGGCACTGATTCCCCTGCGTTATGGTACAAAAACGGTCTTGTTGATTACACTTTAACATAAACTAAGTTTCACTTTTCAAGTGTTAAGCTTATTTTACTATTTTGTCGCGATCGCCCTTACAAATTTCATATCCCAGCGTTTGATAAGCCTGAATATACGCTTCTAGAGTCTCCTCTTGCGGTACACCGTCAGGTCAATAAAATTGCTTTTCAGGTATCGGTTGCCACCAACGATCGTCTTCCTCAGCAGCCCATGCAAAGCAGTTATATTCTTGAGATTTAGGGCGGGTAACTTGATAATCCCTGCAAGACACATTGGGTCACTTAAATTCAAATTAGGGTCTTCTATACATTCTATTCAATCGCGTAGCCTTGATTTCTCCCCCAATCTATCCAAGCTGATGCCATCTGTTTTAGCCTTCCCCTTTGTTCGGGTTTAATGGGATTTTCACCCGTAATTGCACTCAACGCCGATAACCAGTAAAGGGGATTTCTTTTCAGTTCCGATAGCAACAGCGGCACGATTTGTGTTCCCATACTAATAATTTCCTGATAGGCAGGATGGTGAGACATTTGGGCAGTTGAAGAAAGTCCAGCAACATCTTTCTCCCAATCCGAGGCTAGTGCATAAAATTTGTCAACTATATCAGGGGGAATTTTAGCATTTTTGTGGAAAATATTTTGAGCAGTATTGGGTGAAAGACTTTCTGGCTGTGCGAGTAAGTTTTCGAGGCCTATTAAAACTAATTCTTCTATCGATACATTCAAGTCGTTAGCGAGTTTTTGTAACTTCAGGAGGCGCTCATCTGAAAGGGCGATCGCGATCGTTTTCATCGGACTTACTAACTAGCATGAGGCCTTAAGTATAGCCAATAAATTACTGACCTTTAGTCACCGTTAAACCAAATTGTAGGGTGCGTTAGACATTAATTCTTTCGATTTCAACAGGTTTGAAGGATCAGACGCACCCTACGAACAGTATTTCGCTCGCCCCCACCATCAACTAGATGCAAGCTAGATCCAGTCCGGCCTGAATCGGGGGGAGTCCAGAAGTATAGAATAGAGGTTGCGGAACCGGCACACCCCCCGATCGCTCGCCCCCAGCAATTTGTTACCCTAAAAATAGAATCTCCCCTCCCTCAACTCCCTCCCATGAACAACGCTTCTCCCCTGATTCAAACGATAACTCCAGAACGCTGGGCCGGGTTTAGTATGGACTTTATAGGGGCGGGTTACACGGGTGTGTTGGTCAAAAACGGCCGCGCCGTGCGTACCCTAAAATCCGGGCGGCATTTCAGCTTTGCCCTTCCCCTGCTGGAACAGGCTCAAATTGTCCTCGTAGACACCAAACTCCGCAATTTGGAGGTGCAGTCGCACGGAGATTTTTTGTCTAAGGATCGATTTTTAATTGATGCCACTCTGACCGTTATTTATCAAGTTATAGATCCGAAACGGGTAGCTTTGGAATTGTCCGATCCTATAGGTGCTTTAGCAAGTGCAGTTAAGGATTGTATGGGATTAGCGATCGGGCAAATACCCCTACAACAGCTTATCAGTCAAGGACGGCTGTTGCTGCGCCAAAATTTGCTCGATCGCGTCCAAGATTTTTATACCCTAGGTTTTAACTTAGAAGACGTGCGAATTGGCGATGTCAGCTTTCCCGAAACCAACGGAGTTATTCGCCAAGTTGAGGGAATGAGTGCCCGACAGGAAGCAGAAAATGCCGCCGCCTTGCAAATGAGAATTGCCGAAGCAGGCCGTCCGATTGTTCCTCAATCTCCCGTACAGCAGTTAAACTTAATTTCAGGTAATTCTCCTGCGAGTCTTCCAGCTTCAGACACAGCAGCAGGGTTCGATCGCGATTTACAACAACTAACACAACAACTTGCTCAAAACAGTCTCCCTGCTGGGAGAAATCCTCCCCAACTTGCACCAACTGTACTCGCAAGCAGCGATCGCCAAACAACCGCATATTTAATCTACAAACTTTCTGGAGAGGCGATCGCCCTAACAGCCAATCCCTTTACAATTGGACGCGAACCGACCAACACTTTAGTATTACAAGATCCGCAAAGTTCGCGCTACCACGCTCAAATCCGCCGCGCCACTGACGAAATTGGCAAACAGCGATATCAGCTTGTCGATAGCGGCAGTTCCAACGGCACTTTTGTAGGGGGGCAGAGGCTGGCTGCTAACGAGCCTTTTTGGCTACCAAATGGTTGCGAAATTGCGATCGGCGACCAAAAATGGATCTTTCAAAATTCGTGAGTGAAAGATATGAAGATGTTTTTAAACAGCAGATAAAGACAAATGAATCCCATCAGCATTCATCTGTGTTTATCTGCTGACATCTGCGGTTAAAAAATCCCAATCAACGTAACTTGCTTTAAACGATATACAAGTAAAAAATGCCGAATCTACCGTCAATATGAATGTTTTTTTAAACCGCAGATAAACACAGATAAACACAGATAAATTCCATCGGCTTTCATCAGTCAGGTTTCTGTAGGGGCGTTACCAAGAGTCCCCGCCATTCCCACACAGCTTGACCGAAAGCATCCAGGATACCCGCCACGTGATTCATCCGTCCAGAAATAAAAAACCTGTATCCAATAAATGAGCCCCCGAATTTATCCGTGGGGTCAATGCTTCAATTCTAAAATCTAAAATCTAAAATCTAAAATCGATTGACACCTTCTCCCTCCCCAATTCCCTATACTCCCAGGTAGAAGTCTCTTGCCAACCCTAGGGGGGATATCTCCACAAGCATTTCGAGCGACAATTTGTCAAGATGGAAAATATAAGTAGAGGACAACCTGATGAACTTTTCTATACAATCTGTTTACAACTGGTATCGCGACACCCTCCGCAACCCCAAATACCGCTGGTGGATTATTCTGGGAACCCTGGCATATCTGGTAAGCCCGATCGACATTGCCCCAGACTTTCTCCCCGTCGTTGGACAAATTGACGATGTGGCAATTGCAGTCTTGCTGATTTCCGAAGTTTCCCAAATGGCGATCGACTATTTTAAATCTCGCCAAACAGAGACAGCTTCAGCATCCGAAGCCACCGGTGCCAATTATTCTGAAGCCAACGGTAGCACCGTTGACGTAGATGCAGTTTCTGTAAAATAATTGCCAAAAATAATCGAGCGCTACAACCCCGACTTCTTCAAGAAACCGGGGTTTTTGTTTTTTAAATGGCAACTGCTCAGATCGTGCTCCAAAGCTGGTAATTTTAACTTTGACATCCTCACCGACCTAAAGGCACGGTGATTCCAAGAATCACTTCTTGAACCTTTCTGCTTCTTAGCAGCGGCCTCCACCCTCAAGGAGATTTGGTCTTATGCTCGCTCCACAGACTAACCCCGCAAGCCCTGCGGTTTTTACGTGTCGAATACCAAAAGGAATTCTTGTATACTATTTGATTCTGGGGGTGTTTACCATTGCCCCATCCTCTTTTCCCGGTCTACCAATTTTTCTTCCCCGTTGCAATTGTTGCAAGCTTTGGTGTTAGGGTTTATGTCTCCATCGTCACGGGTGGGTCATTGACCACTCAAATTATACCAGTAAAGCCGTCCTAAAAGGACGGGGTTTCTACCCAAATTTTCTGATAATCCATCTGTGTTAACAACAAATTTTTTTAGAGATGAAGTTTAGCGAAATAGTACAAAAACTTAACTTAGCCACCAGTCGCACCCTCACAGCGTCGGTTGCTACCGATCCAGAAATTACAGGCGCGGCCCCTGTTGATGAAGCTGCATCGGGCACAATCAGTTACATAGAAGGTGCTAAATTTGCCGCTCATACAGCCACTACAAATGCTTCGGCTTTAATTTTACCCTTAGATGAAAGTCTCCAAGCTCAATGTGACGATCGCAACATTGCTTGGATTGCCGCACCCGATCCGCGATTGGTGTTTGCTGAAACGATCGCCATTTTCTATCAACCGTTTCGCCCAGCATCGGAAATTCATCCCTCAGCCGTCGTTCACCCCTCAGCAGAAATTGGTGAAAATGTCTATATCGGCCCCCACGTCGTTATTCAAGCAAAAGTCAAAATTGGCAGCAACGTTTGCATTCATCCAAATGTCGTAATTTACCCAGATGCGGAAATAGGCGAAGGCACTGTTTTACACGCTAATTGTGTCATTCACGAACGTACTCGCATCGGAGCAAATTGCGTGATTCACAGCGGTGCGGCGATCGGTTCCGAAGGTTTTGGGTTCGTGCCGACACCCACAGGATGGGTGAAAATGGAGCAGTCTGGCTGCACGGTATTAGAAGAGGGCGTTGAGGTTGGCTGCAACAGCACGATCGACAGGCCCGCTGTCGGAGAAACCCGCATCGGCCAGAATACAAAAATCGACAATTTAGTACACGTAGGTCACGGCTGTCAAGTAGGAAAAAATTGCGCGTTTGCCGCTCACGTTGGCATGGCTGGCGGAGTAAAAATTGGCAACAATGTAATTTTGGCAGGTCAAGTAGGAATTGCTAATCAAGCCAAAATCGGAGATGGGGCGATCGCCACTGCTAAAGCCGGAATTCACAGCGACGTGCCCGCAGGTGCGATCGTGACGGGCGTTCCAGCAATTCCCCATAAACTATTTCTCAAAGCCGCAGCCGTCTACAACCGCTTGCCCGAAATGTACCAGTCTCTGAGGCAACTTCAGCGCAAGCTCGATCGGTAGTCATTAGTTATATACTTAAGCCTCTTGATTCATTCTTGTATAATGTCAAGTTCTGTAGGGTCGGGTTCGCGAGTTTTCTTAATTTTAAAGCCCGCAGCTTTATAAACCCGCCCCCCCATATAAGGACGAATCAACGGGACATGATATCACCTGTTAAAAGAAGAAGATTTAACAATCGCCCGCAACGAATTTTCGAGAGTTTGAGAGTCTTCTTCACGCGCGCCTGACAGGATAGACTTAATTCCGTATACCGAAATTATTGACTATCCATTTCAGAGCTAGTCGCAAAGAGAGCGATCGTTCTTCTGTAAATTCGGGTTATTCTTCAGATAATCCCCTGCCTTCAGGCAACCGATACGTAAAAGCTCATCGAGGTTCATACTCCACAGCAAGGGTTTACTGTAATAGTCATAATCTTTGTCCCAATTCCAGGCAAAAATCTGCTTCCCATCAGAGTTGAAGCTAACGTTATTACCATTAAAGCTCCCATATTTAAAGCTTTTTAGCATTATCCCCTCGCGGCTCCAAATTTTTACTACATTATTCTCATCAGCCGACGCAAGTATCTCACCATCTGGGCTGAAACTGAGACTTTTAACAGGCGCGCTGTGTCCTGATAGGGGACGATCGAGCTTGCCATTTTGATAATCCCAGAGGATAACAGTGCTGTCATCGCTAGCTGAGGCGATCGTTGAACTATTACGATCGAAAATTACATCTCGAACAGGGCTTTTATGTTCTTTGAAATTTCTAATAAATTCACCTTTCGAGTTCCAAGTTTTCACGCTTTTGTCATCACTTGCAGAAGCCAGTATTTTACCATCAGGACTAAAACGGACGCGATTTACTTTATCTTTATGCTTGTCTAAAATATGCAGTGCATTACCATCAAAATCCCACAATCTCACTGTTTTATCGTCGCTAGCAGAGGCAACAAGCTGATTGGTAGGACTAAAACTGACACTATTGATGCGATCGCGGTGTCCTTTTAAGGTAGCAACTATCTTTTTGTGTTCCCTATTCCAGAGTTGCACCACATCTTCAACACCGGAAACAGCAAATGTCTTGCCATCAGCTCCAAATTCCACACGTTCAACACGGTTCCCGTGTCCCTGAAGAGTTAGAACGAGCGTACCGTCGCTTTGCCAGAGCTTTACGGTATTATCTTTATACACAGTGGCAAGCATCTTACTATTCGAGCTAAAAGTGACTAAAGTAATTTTACTATGATGTCCCTTAAGAGATTGGATAAGTTGGCCATTACTACTACTCCAAAGGTTTACTACATTATTCCTATCAACAGAAGCAATTAGTCTTCCATCTTGACTAACACGAATTTTAGGAACGTCATCGCCGTCATTCTTAAGAGTTCTAATTAACCCACCTGCTCTGTTGTAAAGTTTGACGTTATCCTCAGCTCTCAATATAATGATTGCGCTGTCAGGACTGAAACTAATTTTAGGGGAATCATCGCTATAGTCTGCGAGATTCGCGATTTCTTTCCCGTCAATACCCCAAAGTTTTACCCTACTAAAATCCACTGATACAATCAGTTTGCTGTCTCTGCTAAAACTGATATCTGATCTATAGAAATCTCTTGGTAAAGTGGCAATTAAATTTCCATCGCGCCTCCAAAGTTTCACCTTGGAATCGGAACTCGTGGTAGCAATAATCTGATTGTTGGGGCTGAAAATCGCGTTATAAACTGGTGCATCAAGCCTCTTGAGGGTTTGAATCACTTTTCCATTTCGACCCCAGAGTTGCACATCATTGTAATTGCTAGGAACAAATAACATCTGGCTGTCGGCGCTGAATCTTACTTGACTGTTATCGGAAGAAGTCCCTCGATTAAATCTGCCACTCGACTTCTCAATTGTTTGAATCCATAAACCGTTGCGATTCCACAGCTTCACTGTGTCATCCAAACTGACAGTAGCAATAAGCTGACTGTCAGGGCTAAAAATAACTTCTGCAATCTTCTTTGTGTGACCTGGCAAAGTGCCGATCGACTTGCCATCTTGGTTCCACAGCTTTGCTATATTGTCTTGGCTGACAGTAGCCACCAACCGACTGTCATGACTAAAAATTACCTTCGTAATGCGTGCTTTGTGACCTGGCAGACTTCCAATTAGCTTGCCATCCGTTCTCCACAGCTTGACTGTATTATTTCGCTCTACAGTAACCATCAGCTTACCATCAGGACTGACTTCGGGAAATGACGAATTCAGCTCGAAGGTATTCAGTAATTTGTTTGTACTGTTCCAGAGTTTTGTCCTCGCCTGAGTACCCATTAAAGCAATTACCTTACCGTCGGAACTGAAACTTGCGTTTTCCATACGATCGGCAAGTTGTATGGAATTTTTTACGGTTCCGTCGCTGTTCCAAAATTTCAACTGATTATCATCAATAGAGACGGGGAAATTGTCAGGACTGAACCCTACAATATTGCTTTTATTCATTCCATCTTCATGAATATCAAAAGTCTCTGAATCAAGACTCACAAGTTTTACTACATTGTCCTTACCAGCTAAGGCAATAGTTTTAGCATCAGGGCTGATGCTGCCACTTATCGGAGTGAGACTAAGTAAATCTTTCAACGGTTCAATTTTACTACCTTCTATCTTCCAAAGATTCCCCGGATTCCATTTGTCAAAAGCGACCAGCAACTTACCATCAGGGCTGAAACAGGCAAAAAAACCTCTATTTTGGGCTATAAAATTAGATGTTGTGAGTAAAATACCACCATCAAGTTTCCAGATTTTGAGGGTATTGTCCCTACTAGCTACACTCAGAGTTTTGCTATCTTGACTGAATGCCAGGTCAATAACGCCAGGACTATTGATATTTTGAAGTTCCTTGCCCTCTAAACTCCACAGTTTGATAGTACCATTTTCACTAGCTGAAGCAATAGTTTGACCGTCAGGGCTAAAACGCACGATATTAACAGTAGAATTATGCCCTTCCAGTTGTTTGATCTGAGTGCCATCGATTTTCCAAAGTCTTACAGTATTGTCCCTGCTAGCAGAAACAATCGTCTTACCGTCAGGACTAAATCGAATATTTGTCACCCAGTCGCGATGTCCTTCTAAAGTTGTAATTAATGTGCCATTAAGACGCCACACGTAGATTTTATTATCCTTGTTTCCAGCAGCAATGATTTGACTGTCGGGGCTAAAGGCAACGCTAGTGAATTCATTCCTATATTTTCCTTGTAAAGCTGGTTTTTTCTCGCTACCGTCGCGGTTCCAAAGTTTCACAGTTTTATCTTTACTACTAGAAGCAATAAATTTGCCATCTGGGCTAAAACTAATATCTGTGATAATATCGGTATGACCCTCTAATCGGTTGCGCTCTATTACGTTATAAACAACCTCCTGCAATCTTGACACCACTTGATTCTTAGTATTAGGTTCTATTCTCCATCCGTGTTTGAGCTTCTTTCCAGCTTTTAAGCCTTCTACCAACGCCTCTAACTCTTTATCTGAAGCCCAGAGAGATTCGGAATTGGCGCTAATTTGCTTGAGCTCAGCATTAGTTTCACCGATTTTTGCTGCAACTCCAAATACACAGGCTATGACTGCGAGAATTGCCATGATTGAGCCACCGGCCATTGCCAGTTTTAATTGGCGCTTTAGCACCCGATTTAACTCAGCTTCACTGCGTTTTCTTTGCGCTCTTTCTTTTTCCAATTCTTCTATCAGTTCATTATTTTTTTGGCGACGCACGAAATCAGCCAGATAATCGTGAACCAGTTGATAGCGATTGTCTGGAAAACTAGGTAACAGCAATACCAACCCAGACTTAACAAAAATTTCTAGCACTAACTCTAGGTGACTGATCTCTGTTAGTAAGTCTTCTAAACCTTTTTTTAAATCATCACGAGTTCTGAGGGGACGAGTGCTATTTTCATCTGTTAGCAGCCACAAAACAAGTTCAGCAAGCTGCTTATTCTCTGAACCGCAGTCTTTAATAACTTCTTCTAAAAATCTCGCTACCAGTGCTGCTTTCGGCCCTTTTTTTTGATATTGGGCTAGGGTCGTAATATTCTCAGATTGTAATTGTGCGCCCACAATTTGCAGTTCGACTGGACGCACCTCGTTAACGTCTCCTGCTAAATCTTTAACAAGTTCGTCAATCAAAGCAGGTTCTAACTCAAACTGAGTTCTTTCAGTTAAACTTTGAATAACTAACTTTGCCTCATCTGGCTTAAAGTTACCTAAGTAAAAAATAATATTTTTATCCAAAATATTATTATGAATCACATCAAGATTAGTGAATCGCGTACATTCTAATAAATAATGCAGGTAATCTTCTCGAAGGGAAAGAATTACTTTTACATAAGGGATATCTAAACAAGCGCGCAAAAAATCATAAAATCTTTTTCTTTGTACGCTGTCTTTACAAATAAAGAAAAATTCTTCAAATTGGTCAAAAATCAGAATGGTTAACAGATTATGAGCCGCATTTTTCCGTAACTGAGCCAGCAGAGAGTCTGTTAAACTTAAGGTAGCGGAGTCAAGCCCAACATCAGATTCGTCATCTTCTCTTTCTTCGGTACTAAAAAGGGTTAAAGAAAATCCTTTTTGAATAGTGGCCAGTTCCTTTGCCAAACACTTAGCCAGTTCATCAGCCCAATCTGCATAAACCTGTTGTAAAACTGGCAGAACACTGCGGGCATTTATCGGCTTTTGTTTTAAAGCAGGGATTAGTCCAGCCTGCTCGATCGAGCTTTTGCCAACCCCTGATTCCCCGTGGATGATCGTTAGTTTGCAGTCATCTCGCTCGATCCGTTCCAGCAACCGTTCGACACTGTGCAACCGTCCCGAAGCAGCGATTTCCTGGGCAACTTCGTCTTGCGATTCAGCAGAGGGTAAGGCTGGGTTGGCAATCTGTTGTTTTGGCTGCAACCTCCCTGCACCGATAAAAGCTCGAAAACCAAACTGACTTTCGATCGCCTGTCGCTCTTGTTTAATATGAAAGGCATTGAGGTATTGTCCTTGTTGGAAATAGTATTCTCGCAAATTTGTCAAAATCTGGATGTAAAGCTCTGGATCGTATTGAGCTTTGGTTTGATTTCTGGCAGTTTCTAAAGTGGCTATCGCCTCTGATACCTGACCGATTTGCCGTTGTGCTTTCGCTAGCGAAAACAAATACCAACCTTGATGAAAAGAACGTTCTAAATCCAATAAAACACTTTGTTCCGGTGATGGATTCGATATAGTCTCTGTAGCATCATTTAGTAGAACCAGAGCCTGCCCGGCCGCTTGTTTTGCCTCAATCCACAAGGATTTAGACAATGCCACTTCAGCGAGAAAGCCCTGAACTCGCGCTTGTCTGAATTGGTCGTAATGGGTTTGATGGAGAACTAAGGCTTTTTGCGCCACGAGTTCTAGTTCGCGCCAATGCTTCAGCCGATGCAGGACCTCTGCCAAGAAATTGATAAATTTAGCCGCTAAGTCGGGACGATTGGCTTGTTCAAAAGCCTCTATTGACTGCTGAAAATAGTCTCTGGCGCGATCGCCAGCTTCCTGATACTCCACGCGATGTCGCACTG
The DNA here is from genome assembly GCF_036700475.1 of Microcoleus sp. T2B6. Classification (NCBI taxonomy): domain Bacteria; kingdom Bacillati; phylum Cyanobacteriota; class Cyanophyceae; order Oscillatoriales; family Microcoleaceae; genus Microcoleus; species Microcoleus sp. T2B6. The sequence goes on from NZ_JAUBOZ010000023.1 coordinate 44,704, forward strand.
CGTAATTTCGCCACCACAGTCCAATATAAAATAGTAAAAGTCCACAACGAGCGCGATCGCCTGTTTGCTGCCACAAAACCAAACTCTGCTCGTAATGCTCGCGAGATACAACATCGGAATTATCCGCAACTCGACCCAAGATAAATTCCAAACCAGCTTCCAACTCGGGCTCTAACATTACCTCTCGACCTTGCAATTCTTCACGAGCTGACTTGAGTTCAGCACAACGCGGAGAACCATTTTCAATATCTAGTGCAGCATTATCTAAAAATACGTTTTCGCGAGAATTTAAAACCTTAGCAAACACCTCATCAACAGTTTGCCGAATGAATTGAATCAACTCGTCCACGGTCATTTGAAACTCCACCGTCGTTGCCCAACTGTGGAAATCTGGAATCAACCGAATCAGCTTGCACAGGATCGCGTCTGTCACCCACAGCACTACAGGAAAGTTAAAGTTGCGAAACTCCTCTCGAATCTGATTGGTCGCCGTCAAAACCGGGTCGAGTTCGCGCACTGACTCCAGACCAACTATCATTAGTGCATTAGGTTGTTCTGTACCCAGTTCTTCTGTAATCCTGGTGTAGAGAGTTTGAACGGACTTTTCTAGCACCAATTCCCGCATCTGAACCGGACATTGTTCCCGCAACCGCTGCACAATTTGTTCCCGCAATGTTCTGTAGTTGCAAACGGCTAAAATTAAGGAAAACTCTTCTTGAAAGCAAGTAATTCCCCGGATCAGGGTTTTCAAAGACTCTTGATTAATCTGTATTAATTCGGGTGACGAATCATTCATAATTGCAACTCCTTTGCCTCTGCTAAAATAGGGTTGATATCAAACCAACTTTCATCTGCATCGCGATACTCAAAGACAAACAAACTCCGCAGTAAAGTTTGATATTCTTCCTCACCTCTGACAGTTTTTTGTTGCGCTACCAGCCGTAGCAGTTCCCATTCGCGGGGCGTGATTGCTTTACTCAGTTCACTGCGCCGCTGACTAATGACTCGCTCTACCAAATCGCGGGAAAAAGGCGGATCGTCTTTTTTCATACAAGTATTAAGCAGCACTAACAAGCTCCGCATATGACCGCCGCTGACTTGACAGAGGTAATCTAACGTTTCTACTGCGTCAAACAATTCTGAAATTAAGCTGATGCGTTGATCTGAATCAACATGAGGGAAAGCTCTTGCTAGGATCATTTGTCGGAGCAAAGCAACGCCTTCAGAGCAGAGACTGCCGTCTCGTTCACGCACTCGTACCATCGGCAACAGTTGAGGATCTGAGCCAAAGCGATTTGTCAAACTTTCTTTTTCATTGGAGAAAGCTAGAACTAAGGGGACGGTGTAGACCACGTGGCACTTGAGTTTGTTCAGTAGTTCCCCTCGGTCTACAAAAAGGTACTCAGGTTGAGTTCTTCCTGATGACCTTTGCCTGTTATCAATCCGGTCGAGATTGTCAACAATCACGACCATCCCGGCTTTACCTTGCTGCTTTAGCTGCTTTTGGGCGGGTTCAATTAGCTCCTGATTAATGGCTTCTAAGATATTATTGACTCGCGGCTCCAAGTGTTGTCTTAACAGAGAGCGAATATCTTTACTATCCTTGGTTTTTGTGGTGATTTCTCCTATTCCTACTGCTAGGGAAAACTTTCCGGGTTCTGCATTTATGCCGATATCCCCCACGACAGGAACTTTAGCTTTGATTCCGGTGATTTCTGAGTTTAAAAGGTTGGCAGCTCCTTGGAGTAAATTCTGGAAACGGGTTGGTTGGAGTTGGATTTGAGCTGCCTCCAAACTCTGGCTCACTTGACGGGCGATCGCCAGTAAAATATCGCTGATATCCACATCTGCCATATCTAAGTCTTGAGAAGACTCGAAATAGACTACGTGGAAGCCTTTTTGTTCTAACTCTGCTTTTAGTCGCGATAACTCGGTGGATTTACCGCAACCGATATGTCCGGTGAATAACTGACAATTTGGTTCATCTTCAGAGAAGATTATAGCGCGTCCCAGTTCTTTAATTAAATTGCTCCCTCGCACTTCTGAAAAATCGATGTAATACTGTCGATCTTCAGGTTGGCTGATATCGAGAGTCCGGCTGGGATTGGATGCTTTAAAGAATCTGTGTAAATCTATTGCCATCAAACCCTCACTTATATATGTCGAGCTTCAGGTTGGCTGATATCGAGAGCCCGGCTGGGATTGGATGATTTAAAGAATCTGTGTAAATCTAGCGCCATCAAACCCTCACTTATATATTATGCTCGATTATAGTCTGCATTCAGCTTCTGATCACTCATTGGCTCGATGCTGCCTGTGTTGGGTCATCTACACCCCTCAAACTCCAAGTGTCGAAAGTTACCGTCAGGCCATCGGGTGCTTTTGATTTGACTGTGGAAAAGGTATGCTTGCAGAGTATTCGTTGGAAACCCTGCCACGCCCATTCACCATTTTGATGGTTACATTTATTGCCATTTGTCCAGTAATGTCAAGTTTTTAACTGATTAGAGGCGAACCGATCGCAACCCATTAAATGTGGAATAGTATAACTAACCTGCGACTGCTGTCGCCGTCAATACCAGCCATTGTTAAAATAATCTTGTTTTTCTCGACTTGGATTGTTGTGTGGCTTCCTGCAGCGATTGTGCTGGCGATCGCCCTCAAATGGCATCCGCCCCAACCCCTGGGAAACAAAAAATTACCTTTACTAGCTTCCCTCTACGTGATTGTCCCCTTCATTTTATGGGCGACAAGTTGGATCGAAAATACATCTTTTATTAACTGGGGTTGGGATTGGCAACCCGCAGTTTTGATGTCATTAATGCGGGGATTAGGATTAGGAATAATCAGCTTAGTAATTTTATTCGGCCTGCAATTCACCGCAGGCTGGATCGAGCTAAAAAAAAGCGAAACTTCCACCGAAACAGGCGAAAAAAAGATTAATTTTTGGACTTTAATCCTTAACCCTGCTAGTCTGCTGACTCTGTTATTAGCACTGTGGATTAGCGCCACAGAAGAGTTAATCTTTCGCGGCTGCTTGCAAACAATCCTCCAGCAAGATTACTCAATGCTAATCGCAGCAGCGATCGCCAGTTTCATTTTCGCGATCGCCCACCTAATTTGGGCCGCCAAAGAAACTCTACCGCAACTGCCCGGATTATGGCTGATGGGGATGGTTTTAACATTAGCCCGCATCGCCGACAATGGCAGTTTAGGATTGGCGATCGGCATTCACGCAGCTTGGATTTGGGGTATAACTACCGTAGATACAGAAGGGGCAATTAATCCGACAGGCCGCGCACCAGAATGGATTACAGGAATAGCAGCAAAACCCCTAGCCGGTGCAGCCGGAATTCTGTTATTGCTAGCAACAGCAGCCGTACTTTTGTTAATTAAAAATTAAAACCTAATACCCCAAACCCATTTAAAATTAGCTCTTCTCTTCCTCTCTTCCTCTGCGTTCTCTGCGCCCTCTGCGGTAAAAAAAAAGATTAGATTCCATAAAGCGGGAACAAAAACTACCACAAAAACATAGATAACACAGCCATTAATCTGCGGTTAAAAATCAGACATTAATTCAAGTGTCGATCGATCGTCACAATCGAAACAGGCCGCAACGCATCAAAACGAGTTGAATTCCCCCCAGCCACAGAACGCGACAATTGCACTTGCACGATTCGGTAACTCCAGTGCGGTTCCCGGCGCACCCGATCGCCCATCCAGCTCAAAACAGTAGCAATATCCTCAAAAGCATCCAAAGCAAGCACGATCGAGCCTCCAGGAAGCAGCCGCAGCGCGCAAACGCCCAAAATTTTAGTCAACCCTCCGCCACTACCGCCAATAAAAATCCGGTGCGGAGGACGCAAGCGGTGCAAGATTTCCGGGGCGGTTCCGTGAATCGAGAACACATTTTGCAGCCCAAAACGGCCATAGTTGAACTCGATCGCAGAAGTGCCAAAAACCGTTTGTTCGATCGCATACACCTCAGACTGCGGGAATAAACGAGCAATTTCGATCGACACAGAACCATTACCTGCACCAACATCCCAGACAACTTGTCCCGGTTGCAAAGCCAATTGTGCCAGCACCAACACCCGCACTTCTCGTTCCACCGTCAAACCAGGCTTGTCGCCACAACCGATAAAAGCTGCATCCGGTATTCCCAACAAAGGCAACTTTTCCAAATCCAAAGGTTCCGTCCCCGGCGGAGACTCCCGCAGCATCACAACCACGCTCAGCGGTGCAAAAGACTCTCCCAGCAAAGCTGACAGAGACTTGCGGCTTACCCGTTCCTGGGCCGCCCCCAAATTTTCGCAAACCCAAAACTCGTAGGGTGTAGGCAAATCTAGAGCTTTCACCAAATTTGCCAGTACAGCCGGAGTATGAGTTTCGTCCGCGAGCACCGCAATTTTCTCGACACCGAGTTTGAGTTTTGCCGTCAGTTCCTCAAAATAACGTCCTTGAGAGCCAACAAAATGAGCATCTTGCCAAGGGATTTGCAAGCGGTTAAAAGCCAACTGCACAGAACTGACGTGGGGGTGAAAAGTCAATTTTTCTGCAGGCAATTGGGCAATTAACAACTTTCCCCAGCCGTAGAACAGCGGGTCACCGGCCACTAAAATGACAATTAGTTGAGAGGAGGACATGGGGGTTTCCAACGTCCCCGCATCCGGCTCTAAATCCGCCTCCTGAGCCAACCAGCGCCGAATTTCGACAATTGCGGTCATCAAATCGGCCAGCACCCAGCGCTCGCAGGAGAGCTGTGGAAAATAGCTCAAGTGTCGATCGCTCCCTACTAATAGAGCGGCCCTTTCTACAACCTGCCGCGCCGACTCACTCAGCCCAGAAGCTCCATCTAAACCGATACCAACTACGTGTATTATCACTTTTTTAGCTAAAACCCAAAAGTCAGAATTACTAATTTTTTGTGACGCTCCACATACCTGCCGAAACGGGTAGGTGTGGGCTTCTCAAATATTCCGCAGAATATGTAGAACTTCCACAGAAAGGGCCATGATCTGGTCAACAATCCTAACTACGGATTAAAAGCGACTGCTCAGCGCTCGAATGCTTTTGGTCGCATACTTTAACTACTATCATTAAACTCCATCGCAGATCCGTCTATCTGCCTCGTTGACACTGACGTTGTTCTTCAAATAATCATGCAACCAATTGCAGCCGCGATCGATGAGTTCCTCAAAGCTCAACGTTTGAGCATTCCAGAGTTCAACCAAGGCATCATCACTTACAGAAGCAATTTGTTTGCCATCGGGGCTGAAACTGACATCCCAGTAAGAATAGCCATCTCCTTCGATCGTTCTAATCTCTTCACCAGCCGTTAGGTTCCAAAGCCGGATTGTACCATCCGCGCTTGCAGAAGCAAGAATTTTACCGCCAGGGCTGAAGCTAAGTCTGGTAACTCCAGCAGTATGACCCTTCAGCGTTTTGAGTTCCTCACCGTCTAAACTCCAAAGCTTAATGGTTTTATCAGAACTACTAGAAGCAATACTCTGACCATCTGGGCTAAACCGAACACCGGTCAAGTAGCTACCATGTCCTCTGATTGTTTTGAGTAGCTGACCTTGAAGATTCCACAGTTTTATTGTGCCGTCTTGATGAGCAGAGGCAAGTGTTTTGCCATCTGGACTGAACCCAACACTCCAAACCTTGCCTGCCAAAGCCTTGAGAGTTTTCGATTCTTGAGTATTTATCTGCAACAGCTTGATTGTTCCATCGTAACTAGCACTAGCAAGAGTTTGACCATCAGGGCTAAAACTTACGTCAGTGACTTGACTGCTGTGTTCTTTAAAGGTTCTAAGACTTTGACCCTTGAGCTTCCACAGTTTAATCGTTGTATCGGAATTACTTGCGGCAATTGTGTTCCCATCCGGGCTAAAGCTCAAGCCCCAGATCCGATTCCAAGCCTTGTCGCTATTTGCCTCAATCGTTTGAAGTGCTTGACCCTCAGTGCTCCAAAGTCTAATCGTTTTATCATCTCCAGCCGAAGCAATGATTTTGCCATTCGGGCTAAACCGAACGCTCCAAAGAGAATCATTATGTCCAACAAAAGTATGCAGTTTTTGTCGATCGTCAACAGCCCATAACTTAACCGTGTTGTCTTGTACAGCAGCGGCAATGAACTTACCATCTGGGCTAAAACTGCTGCTAAAGACGGCATCATCATGTCCTCTAAAGGTTTTCAGAAGTTGTCCAGTAGTGTTCCATAGTTTAACGGTTTTATCAGCACTGCTAGAAGCGATCGTTTTACCATCTGGACTAAAACTAACGCTGATAACATAGTTGTCATGTTTACCGATCGTTCTGATTTCTTTTCCGTCTAAATTCCATAGTTTAATCTTAGTGTCCCCAGCGGCAGTAGCAATGGATTGACCATCCGGGCTAAAGCTGACATCGAAAATTGATAACTGGCTTGCTCTAAAGGTTTTGAGTTCTCGTCCATCCATGTTCCAGAGTTTGACAACACCGGATTGATCGGCTGTGACAATGGTTTTACCATCGGGGCTACAACTGATGCTCCAAACCGAAATTTCATGTCCTTTAAGCGTTTTGAGTTCTCGTCCGGTTGTACTCCAAAGTTTGACATTATTTCCTTCAGGAGCAGCGATCGCTTTACTATCAGGACTAATACAGAGACTGCTAATAAAACTATCTGCCTTGTCTTTTCCCTTCACTGTGAAGAATTCTTGCCCATTAATATCCCAAGCTTTGATGGTGTGATCTGCACTGACAGCAACAATCATCTTGCCATCGGGGCTGAATTTCACGCGCCTAAAAGACTGATTCTGTCCCGATAGTCGTTTAATTTCTCGCCCATCAATGCTCCAAAGCCTGACCGTATTATCTTCGCTAGCAGTCGCAATTATTTGATTATCTGGACTAAAGCTGACGCTTCTCACAGCATCATTGTGTCCTTCTAGGCGATTCCTTTCTCTGATGAAACTAGACCGCTGCAATGCTAATTTGACTGATTTTTTAGTATTCATATCTGCCAAATTCGCTGATTTTAATTGAGTTGCTGATTTTAATGCAGCTAACAAAGCATCAAGTTCTTTGTTTGAGTTCAATAACGCCGTTGAAGAAATGCTGAGAGATTTGATCCTCTCTAGTTGAGTATCTCTGACCATCAGACTTGCCCAAGTTCCGGCAAATATTGCCACAATCAGAGATGCAACGAGTATCACTAAACCGAGCCGAATTCGTCGGTGGGCTTTTAGGTTTGCCTGATTCAGGGTTTGGTTGGCTTCGGTTAAGACTTGATTAGCTTCTGCCAAAATCCAGGATGCTTCTGTTTCTGCGTTCAACCGCTTTTGAATGTCTCGTTGCTCTAATTCCCTACTTGCATCTAAGAAGCGGTAATCATTGTCGCTTAAGCTTTTATCGGCAACCCACTGCTGCGCTTTTTGTAACGTCTGTCCCCGTAACAACCAAGATTCCTCCTGACAGTTGGATGTAAGCCAACCTGCTAACGCTACCGAATAAAAATCAGGGCGTACAGAGGCTAATTCCTGCTCAATCCAAGCCTTGTTAAAAACCGATTGATAAATGCGGTTGTAAACGCTAAGTTGGCCTTGATGTTTGACAACCAATCCTGATAGCTGTAATTCCATTTGTTCGGGACTGTTATCTACGAACATCGCGTTATATTGCAGAATCTGCTGATAAAGCCCAAGTAGCCGACCTCTGCGCTGTTCGCTGCCTCGGATGCGATCGCGGATTGTTCTGAGATGGGGAGGAGTATCGTGGAATTCCCAATTCTCAACAATGTGTTGTTGCACCAACTGCTCGATATTAGGCTGGCAATTTTCGGCTTTTTCTGCTACCAACTTACACAACTTTTGAGTGAGAAAAGGTTGTCCGCCCGTCCAATCCAAAATTTCTTGTAAAACGGCTAATGGATTCTCTACTTTTCCGACTAATCCCTGAGTTAAGGGTGACTTAGCTTCTGCCAGCTTAAATCCTGTCAAATCGATCGAGCGACCAATATTAAAGGGAGTTCTTTGCTTATCAACCATCAAGTCGGATGGTGTGGCGACTCCCAACAGACAAAAGGTCAAGCGATTATAGATGGGATTGTGCGATCGTTGCTCGTAACAAGCGCGAATCAAAGCAAACAAATCGTCGGTTGAGAAACTTAAGCTCTTGACATTATCAATTTCTTCTAGAAAAATACAGGCTCTCGCAATTTTGACCAGCAAAACATCTTCAATAAACAAACTGAGTTGTTGAATTGCAGATAGTTCTGCTTGTTCATTTCTCCAAGCTTTTAAATCAAACTTTCCTGCGAGCTTAAAAGCTCTAACTAATTCCACTACTAAACCCTTATACCATTGGTCAGCCGTCACCTGCTTCGCCCCTAGTTTGGTGACATCAACTGCCGCACAGGTAATTTTTTTCGCTTCCAACAGTTGCATTGTTCGTGCCTTCAAACTCGACTTTCCCATCTGCCGAGAGTTAAACACATAGCAAAATTCACCCGCTGCCAATGCTGCCAAAAGTTCTCGATCGGCCTGCCGCGTTACATAACAGAGTGCATTTGGCGGTAAGCTTCCCCCAACTTTGTATTCGTAATTTTCGTTGTAGGTTGTATTCATTATTTGATTCGGATTAGAAGATTCAACCCTCAAGCAAGATTGGTACTGAAATACTGACGATATAGCTCGCAACTCGGTGTTACTTGGTTGCCATTAAGATGCACGATTCCCATGCTATCCAACTGATAGACAGTTACGGATTCTAACTGAATAGGGCTTTGTGCAGTCACGACCTGTTTCAAGGCGAATGCTAATTCGGGTTGCTGTTTTAAATTGCCTAAGCAACACCGCAAATGGTCGCTATAAACTCCAGCATGGGTTGGAGCATCTTGCAGCAATTGCTGAAGTGTCATATCCTGACGAGCAAGGTGATACAAGGCCCGTCGAATCAGATAGGGATGCCCTCCAATCATCGCCGTTAACGGTTGGGTCATTTCCACAGTCCAAGTTAAGCCATGTAACTGAGCTAGCGTCTGGACTTGCTGTTGATTAAATGGCGGCAATCTCAGGGGTAGCCCAACATTAAATGGAGATTGATGGATATTTAAGGAGATATATACTTCTGTTGAGTGAGCGATGATTAATCGAAGTTTTCGCCAACTTTCTTGGAGTGTGGCTTCTTCATGCCATTCTCGCAGCAAGGCTAAAAAATCTTCAGCAATATCGGCATAGTTAAAAAGAGTATCAATTTCGTCTAAGCTGAGGACTAAATCCGTCTCTAACTGTTCTAATAAATGGGTTTCAAAGTATCCAGTACAGCTTACCTTACTACCAATTTCTTCATCCCAGTAGTCATCAAGCTTTGGTTCTAGGTTCAGTTGTCGGCTCACATTCAAACAAAACCATCGTAAAAATTTATTTAAGCTTGTAAAGACTGTTTTTTCAGCTTTTCGCAGGTTTATGCGAACAACTTGATAATTTTGTTGAGTCGCATAAGCCAACACTCGATTGAGTAAGGAGGTTTTTCCCATTTTTCTAGGTCCTCTGATGCGAATCAGAGAACCGGGCTTCAAAATCTCCTTGTAACAGTCGGACTCGATCGGAGGACGTTCGACATAAAAAGGAGAATCCAGTCCTAAAGGTCCTTCGGGAAATTGTAGGGCGATCGCACAATTCGATGTTGGTGTTGATGAAGTTTTTTGCCATTCTCGCTTGAGCGCCTGCCGGAAGTTCTTCTTTGTTACTTCTTCGCCTAATGCTGCTGACAGTTTTTTCCACAAGCGATATCCCACGTCTCCACTAATGTAGTTATCAGTCAGAAATAACTGTTCGGCAATCTTTCCATAACTTTTACCTTCCCACGCGCCTCGAAGCACCTCGATCTCAACATCACTGAGGTATCTTCCAGTATGTTTTAATACCAGTGTATTAACCAGGTTTTGGGTTTGTTCCCAAGACAGTTCTGTTTCAGCATTCATGGCTTAAAGTAGCAAGATGAATACCTTTGGTTATATCACGAATTAATGGGAGAATCAATTGGGTCGCTGCACCTGACTTTTCCAGACTTTTTGCTTTAAATGTAATTTGCAATACTGAACTTTTCCTGTTTTTTGTCTGTTTGTTTATCAATATAGTGATAATAAACTCCAGAACTTTCCCAGTGGTCATACCGAGTTGCAATTGGCCAATATATAAACATGAAGCGCGAAAAGCAAACGCTAGTTAAGAAGGAGATAAAGAAAATGGGTATCGGTATTATTCAAGTAGGTTCAATCATTTCGCATCAACTAGATAACATCATCTATGCCCTCCGTACCCGGTGGGTAGAAAATACACTTCCGCCAGAAGAAATACCCAATTTTGGTAATGGTCATAATACGTTCGATCTACTGTGGTACGAACACAAAGGCTACGCTGACGGGAGTTATTCGTGGAACGGAGCGCGTCAGGTTGGTAGGGATTGGGTATTCAATCAAATTGTGCCCGGTTCTAGTGGCAGGCTTTACGCAGTCGAGGGCGACGGCGATCTACTCTGGTATGACCATCTGGGATGGGCACGTGGAACATTCAACTGGGCTGGTCCGCGAGATGTGGGAGACGGTTGGCGTATCCCAACTTTTAACCCTTCTCCACGAGACTTTCTCGGTATCTTTTGCGATACGAGAAATGGGAGTAACTCTTTCTTTGCTTTGCAAGCACGTTCAATAATTTATGCAGTTAGGTTAGATGGGACATTAGAGTGGTATCGCCATGATGGTGTTGGTGATGGAACACCATCTTGGGCTAATGGTGGTCAGCCTAAGACAGTTGGAACTGGTTGGGTAGCAGGCTATCACCGAGTCTTTTCCGGATGCAATGGCATCATCTATTTGATTGCAGATGATGGCACGCTCAATTGGTACAAGCATAAAGGATATTTAGATGGGACTCCCGATTGGGAAGAACCCAGGGAAGTTGGCAATGGTTGGAACAACTTTCACAATGTATTTTCCATAGGCGGCGGTATTATCTATGCTGTCGATCAAGACGGAACCTTGTGGTGGTATAAACACAAAGGCTATCAAAACGGAACCCCTGACTGGGAAGAGCGAAAAAAAGTGGGTGATGGTTGGAATGCCAACGGCTTTAGCGTGGTTTGCAACAGCGTTTATTTGAAGCCAACTTTTCTCCAGTAGTACCTTATCTCCATAGTGATAGCTTCGCATGATTCAGATAAGCATCCCGGATGCGATCCGGTAAGACGGCCAACAACATTAGCGCGGCATCATGACTGAGATGCTTCCTATCAGTTTGTGGGAGAGTTTGCATGGTTACATCTCTAATCTCTACTCGGATATCTTGCATTGTATGGGGGCCCGGTTGCATGAATCAGAATGTTTTCTAGTTCATCTCCCAATTTTAGAACATCGAGCATTGAGAGTGGTATGAACGCGATATGCCTCCGGCACGCTTCGCGAACGCAACGTCTCGATGCTCATGATAATGACAACATTTATGCCGCAGACAACCGTTGCCCCCGCATGGGTTTTCCTGAGAGCTGGCACGCCTTGCAATAAACCATGCAAGAAACCGGGTGTTTGACGAAAAATATGCGTTTTTATGCAGAGTATGAGCCAAAAACCCGGTTTCTGACCTTGCAAGATTTCAGTTTTCCAGACTTTTCCAGACTTTTTGCTTGAAAGAAGATTAGCAATTCTGAACTTTCCCTGTTTACTATCTCACCTTTTCCTGAATTATTTGCTAGTAAAATCCAGAAGTTTACCAGTTATCATACCGAGTTGCGATCGGTCAATATATAAAGATGAAGCGAGAAATGAAAGCCCGATCTAGTTGAGCGATCGGCATCCTGACGCTTCTTGTTCGAGATGGTACGACTTGGATCGGAGCTAATTTTTATTAAGTAGGAGATATTGCAATGATTACCTTTTACGACAACCAGCCACTTTTCGATGCTAACAGCACCACAAACGCTATTGAGCTTAAAAGTAAAGAGGAAAATTCTGAATTGAACAAAGCGGACTATATAAATGATGAGAAAACCCGCCCCTTTCAGACTGATATAAATCAGAGAATTCAACGGGTTAAAGAGAATTATTTTCTAGAGCGCCGCACTTTCTTGTAAGGGGAAGCAAATCAATCATAGTTCCCAAATTCAAGGTGCATATCAAAAATCAATTCATTAACTGTCCGGTTAACTTAAGCGTTGAGTTGAAGAATCTCATGGAACACAGATTGCTGCTCCATAACTGCCTAAGTTCTCATACCGTATAAAACATCTAGCCGACACTTTATGGAGCAATCAACAGGGCAGCATAGAACTTTGCTTCTCTGCCTGTTTACCCATAATCAAGTTTAAAAAAAATCTGGTGCAGACTGCTGAGTAATAAATAAAGAGCCAAAAGAGAGGTTCCCAAGATGAGGAATAATTCCATGACGACTATAATGCAACGTTCACTAATTACGATATCCTGCGGCATTGCTTTATCCCTTGCCGTTTCCGGTGCGACCATCGCTAGCCAAGTCGCCGGCTGGTGGGGTGGCGATTGGAATTGCAATATCGACGGGCGACCGGCCCGCATGAGATGGAATGTGGTTGATGATAGCCAAACCACCTGTAACGGTGACACTTGTAGCACCAGTTCTGGCGTGCGCTGGAATGGCAGCTTTTCCGATAATGGATCGCGCTGGGTGCCACTGACAAATCCACGCCAGGTCAATCGAGGCGGATTGTACTTCCGCCATGCTGATGGCAATCAATGGTATTTGCCCAAACCTACAGGCAATAGAACCAGGGGTTGGACGACGTGGAACGGTAAGCGATATCCGCTGTCATGTTGGAAATAGTACAGTCTCGCTTCTTTCCTTCGCTCCCTATAGAGCAAGAAATGAGGTGAGGTCTGACCTTCAAACATTTAGTGCGATCGCCGATTTTAATTAGGTTAGTTTTCCTGATTAATCTAACAAGCCCAATTGTTTTTGTCGCTCGGGCGATCGCCCGGTAAACCCTAAATTACTCGAAGTTTTATTTAAGGAGAAAACATCATGTCTGATGAGCTTTGCCGCCGTCAATTTTTAAAGGCAGGTGTCGGTTTAATTGCTGGAGGAGCAAGTGCAATTCTGTTTGGCGATCGCGCCGTTTTAGCCCAACCCGCTAGGCAAGCTTCGCAAACCAAGAATACACTTCATACAAAGGGACGGTATCTTTATGATTCAAGCGGGCAGAAGATCGTCCTGCGAGGAATTAACCTACCCCTGTTGGATGACTGGGATTTTCCTCAAAGCGATAAACTGGCAGAATTGGAAAAAACAGGAGCCAATGCCGTCATAATCCAATGGTACAAGGATTACGGTCAACCGACTCGCCCTGCCTATTCGCTGCAAAACTTGGATAATTTTCTCGCCAAATGCAAGGCGAACAAAATCGTGCCGATTCTGGGATTGTGTGACTTAACCTGTAAGTCCGATGCCACCCTTCTCAACACCCAGTTGATTCCTTGGTGGACTTCCGAACCTGTTTTGGCTGTATTGAAAAAACATCAGCGGTATCTGATTGTTAATCCTGCTAACGAATTGGGTGTCTATCGTTGGGCGAACAATTCTGTGGAATCATTGGAGGCGTATAAAACGTCATATAAGAATGCAATTGCCAGCATCCGACAACACTTGCAAGTCCCGATCATGATTGATGCGCCTGATTGCGGTACTTCGATCGAAGTGTTCGCAAAGATAGGTCGGGAATTGATCAATAGCGATCCAGAGAGCAATCTTTTGTTTAGCGGACACGCTTATTGGGCTGGTTATGATGGAATGTCGCATCTTAATGCAGTAATCGAAGCCAATTTACCGATCGTCTTTGGTGAAATCGCCAACAAGCAAGATGAATCGATCGCGGGGAAAACCGCATACTGCTACTACGATATCGATGGCATTAAGGAAAATCATCCTCCCCAGAATGATTTTACCTATCAAGCACTTTTGACGGTGCTAAAAGAGCAGGAAATTGGTTGGCTGGCTTGGTGTTGGTGGAAGGATGGTTGCGCTCGGAGGGAAATGACTCGGGACGGTAATTTCTCAGGTCTTACGCCCTACGGCGACGATCTGGTAAACAATCCTATCTACGGCTTAAAGGCGACTGCCCGGCGATCGACTGCTTTTGGGGTATAATCAATTGATTAGCTTGACCAAAGTTTTCCAGCAATTTTGCTTGAGAATCGATCGATGTCAGTATGGGCTTGGGGAGATGATTCTGACAACTTTGACGTTCGGGTTGCTTTATTGTTTGCTACCGTTACTGCAAATTGGGCAAAAAATACGGTTTTTAGGTAATACAAAATATCTTGTTATCGACCAGTATTAGGTATTTGGCAGAATATTTGATATTTCTTCTGCCAAATGCCTCATACTCGATCTTGACGATCGCTCAAAACTCAAAAACAGGCCATTCCGGTTGCCGGAGATAGGTGGTCATGTCGTCAAACTTCCGCAGTTCCACTCGGTTTACGGACAGTTCTTGCGGCGTGTCCAGCCATTGCTCGTTTAACTCTGACAGCAAAGCGCACAAGCGAGCGCGGTCAAGGTTCGGCCCGATGTCCCCAAAATAACCCAGAGTAATGTGTGCCGTGAAATGATATTGCTGTTCAATTCCCAAAGCCATTAAATCGGGATTTTGATAGATCGATCGGCGAAACTCCAGAATTTGCTTGTAAGAGTTTTCGTCCGTCGGTGCCAAACAAACACCCACAGCTCTAGTCATCACCATCAACCCCAGCACTATCCAGCGAATGGGAGCGCCGCCCGCCAAGGGTTTACAGGCGGCAAAACGATCGGCCATGCGCGAGCGCAGTTGCTCCTCAAATTCGGGATTTTTATCAGAGGCATCTCGAAAAGCGCTGCTCCAAATCAAATCGGCTACGGTTAAATGGAAGGTATCAGGAGGCAGTGCCACGATCGCACCCTCCGCTATTTCCTGCAATATCCGTTGTTGGCTCGAGTGCAAATTACTATAAAATGCAGCATTTTCTGCATCTTCCCCCGCAGGGGGCGTAATCACCGAATAACCTGGAAAAGGTACAGGATTTCTCCGGCCTGCTTCGTCGGGCTTAAATTTTGGAGATTCCTGAATGTGTTCCACCTGGGACTTGTAGGAGTCCAGCAGCGTCATTCGCGCCACCCGATTTACGTAAGCTTGATAAGTATCATCCAATCTTGATTTCCTCGCGGTGACATACTCCCACACCAAATTTTATATTATGGCGCGGGCTTCCAACAGCCCTATTCAGGATATGTTGGACAAGCCTCGCCTGCAACTCGGATTTTTTTGGCTAGTGAGCGTTGATTATGCAAATTTACCTGTTTTGGGGAGAAGACGACTTTGCGATGGCGCAGGCTGTGACAAGTTTGCGCCAAACAGTCCTCGACCCCAACTGGGCTAGTTTTAACTATGACAAAATTATTGCCGATTCCGCCGGAGCTGTGGTCGAAGGGCTCGATCGAGCCTTAACGCCGCCCTTCGGTACCGGCAGCCGTTTTGTCTGGTTGGCAAACACGACTGTAACGCAGCAGTGCTCTCCTGAACTGTTAGCACAATTTGAACGAACACTGCCGGTAATTCCCCCTACCACCGTGCTGCTGCTAACATCCGTCAAAAAACCCGACAGCCGGCTCAAATCTACCAAGTTACTGAAAGAGTCCGCCGAATTTCGAGAATTTTCACCGATTCCGCCTTGGAATGACAAAGAATTAGCCCAGCGGGTGCGTCAAGTCGCAGGCGAAATGAACGTAAAATTGACAGCCACAGCGATCGAACTTTTGGCCGAATCCATTGGCAGCGATACCCGCCAGCTATACAGCGAACTCGAAAAATTGCTGCTGTTTGCGGGCAACCGCAGCCAACCTCTGAACCCGGAAGAAGTTGCGGCACTGGTGCACT
This sequence comes from Microcoleus sp. T2B6, assembly GCF_036700475.1. Taxonomy (NCBI): domain Bacteria; kingdom Bacillati; phylum Cyanobacteriota; class Cyanophyceae; order Oscillatoriales; family Microcoleaceae; genus Microcoleus; species Microcoleus sp. T2B6. The sequence continues at coordinate 60,625 of NZ_JAUBOZ010000023.1, forward strand.
GTCACGCCCAGAATACCTTCCAGCTAGCCGATGCGATTCGCGAGGGCAATACCTCCGCCGCTTTGGATTTATTGGCAGGCTTAACTGGCCGCAGCGAGCCTGGTTTGAGGATTGTGGCTGGCTTGACTGGTAAGTTTCGGATTTGGCTGTGGGTAAAGGCGATGATCCAAGCGGGCGATCGCGATGATAAAATTGCTCAAGCTCTAGACCTCGGCAATCCGAAACGAGTATACTATTTTCGTCAAGAAGTCAAGAACGCCAGCTTAGAAAAACTGCAAAAAAGTTTGCCCTTGCTGCTAGACTTAGAAGCTTCTTTAAAGCGGGGCCGGGAAGAAAACTCAACCCTGCAAACCAAAGTTATAGAACTTTCTAGCTTGTTTCGCTGATGCGCGACAGAGAACAGGATCGGCCCCTTACTGTAAATTTTTACAACAAATTTCTTTCTTCGGCTATGTGCTTGAGGTCCGTTCGCGAGTCAAAAGGTCAATAGATACTAGAAATACTCTCAGAATGCCAAATTAGAAGTTAATGTGGTAAATAAATATTGTCCGCCGAATGCCGATCGGTTAATATTATTTGCCGGCTCTCCACCCCCCCAAAAAAAAGAGCGCTACCCATGACACAACAGAACCCGCGGGAACTGCTCAAGCAAGGCGATCCAAAAGCGATCGCATCTAGCATCAACCGTACACTCAAACCCAAAGGCATCAACGCCGATGTGACGCGGGACAATGGCTGCCTCCACATAATTCTGGAGGCAGACAAAGTACCGGATCAAATGGTATTGGTCGATTTCATCCGCACCGGCATGACGAAGCTGGGACTCGAATCAATTCACACTGTAAAGGTTTACGGGCGTCGAACAGGTGACGGTGAGCCTGCGTGGGAAGATGAAATTGATCTGATGCCTGCAGATTCAATGCCTTACCCCTTGGATAGTGGAATGCCTGACGACTCTGTAGGTTTAGATGATGTCGAGCCCGAAGAGGAAGACTATTATCAAGAAGGAGAATTCGATCGAGATGACGACGAGGAAGACGAAGACGAAGACGAAGATCAAGCCCCGCCTCCGAAAAAACAATTTCCCAAATGGGTAATACCTGTGGGTATCTTAGTACCTCTGGCGGCGATCGCAGGGCTTTTCTTTACTAAAACTTTCCCCTTCGGCGACTCCAACCCTGAACCGATAGCCCCCGAAGCTGCTTCCCCTTCCCCCAAACCCGCATCTCCCGCGTCTAAAGCCGCCGCATCCTCTCCGGGTGCGTCTCCGGGTACCCCACAGGCAGCCTCCCCTGCACCAAAACCCGCTCCCACTGCTGTTGCGCCCGCAAGCCCAACTCCGACATCTCCACCACCCAAAGCTGCTGCTGCATCTCCGGCGCCCAAGGCAGCCTCTCCTGCACCAAAAGCCACCGCGCCTAAGCCTGACTCTTGGAGAGAAGCCGTTAACACAGCTCAGAAGGCAGCAATTTCGGCCCAGACGGCTCAGTCTCAAAATGAGTGGATCGCAGTAGCAAGCGAGTGGCAGCAAGCCGTTAAGCTCATGAGATCCGTACCGTCAACCAGCCCGAACTATCAAAAGGCTCAGCAAAAAGCGGCAGAGTATCAGGCTAATCTGATTGTTGCCAACCGCAGGGCGGCAGCAGCGCCTTAAGAGTTTTAAGTTTTGAGTTTTGAGTTGAATACTCGATGTGCTAAAAGTCAAAAGTCTAAAGCCAAAAGTAAAAAATCTTTTTTTACTCAAAGCTTTCTTACCTTTTGACTTTTTTCAATTTTATTAAAATTTCATTTAACATTACCTATTGCTCTGACGGAGTGACAACCCCGTCAGCCGGGTTGCTAAACACAGAGCTTGGTTTAAATCTGTTCTTCCCCTTGATTAAAACGCTGAATTCCTTGATTTTCCTCTACGCGAGCAATAGTATCTTTGGGAATATTGAGGATACCTGTAAACGAATTTTGGGTTACTTTCAAAGCTTGTTCCTTATTTTTGTATTCGGCAAGTTCGCCCTGTAAATTGTCAATAGTCTGTTGAAAGCGAGTGGCTTGTCTGAGCATTTCTTGTTCTGAAAAGTCCAGCAATTGAATCAGATTAGCCACTTGATATTCAAGTAATTGGGTTTCGGCAAGATTGTTATTAGTAACAAAAATTTTAGAAGTTTCTGAATAGTCAAAAACACTTTTTTTTTCGGGCATGGATAATGCGGTTTTGACACTAAGTGCCAAATCTTTAAACATTTCAGCCGTGCTTTGGGGAATTTTAACTTTTAGGAACATCACTACCGCAAACACACTTCCTGACGGCAGAAGTCCCCCAAATCCCAAGACAGACTTGACTTGGTAGGGGATAATTAAGGAATTTTGCTCAGGAATAAAGGGGCTGCCTTTTGCCTCTGATACGTGAAAAATATTTAATACTGCGGGCTCTAATTGCAGGAACCTTTCTCGCTCTATTCCGAGGAATGTAGGAATGTCTAAACCAAACTGCCGGATTATTTCCGAAATCGCCGGCATTTGAGCCACTAATTTTGGGCTAACTAATGGAATAGCTGTATTTTTTGCTGCTGTGTGCCGAGAATTCCACTGCGGTTCTGTGCCTGCGGCTGCTAGCAGAGTCCAACATTTCATGTCGGCGGCGGGGGAATTGCCCTTCATCAAGCGGCGCGCAGATTGTTGCAATGAGTCTTCTAATTCCCCGTAGGGATGAGTTTTGAACAAACGCACTAAGGCACAGGTATTTTCTCCAGTTTGCGAATCGCAAAAATGTCGGTAAATATAGTTAACAATCTTCTGGCTGCTGGCTTCCATACTAGGAGTATTTCTACCTAAATGGCGCAGGACTAAGCTGCATTTCGCCATGTCTTGCGGGGTAAATAAGGTAATATCGTACATTAAAAAATGCTCTCCAAGAGCTCAAACACTGTTTTTCATTTATCGTTAAGTCCGCTAAGCCATCCGGAATCCTACTGAGAGTTTTAAACACAGTGTTGGTTGAAATATCTATAAAATTTGCCCCCCAATGCAGCGGTTGTATGGCAGGATACAGAAATTAAGATTAAAGCAAAAAAAATCTATCCCCTAGGGTAGGCCACAAGGAAGAAAAGCCGATGTATAATTTAGCAAACGGTTTTTTACGATAACTCCCCCAGAGGAAAAGAAACAGGGTTTTTCAACGGATATGCCTCGCGTTTTACTGGGCATTTTCGTAGATAAAAGTCGGTTTCTGGGTAAGCCATCTTCACAGAAATCCTTGAAACTCAAGCTGCAATTTTTGTGGCGGGCGATCGCACGCCGATTAATCAAAAATTGGTACAATTTCCTCAGTCTTGGACGCAAAAACCGGGTTTGCTTACAGAGAAACAACCCGGTTTTTGAGGTATTGTAAAACTTCATTAAGTTTATAAGCAGTTATAAGCAAGAGTGGTAATATATAGTCAGGAGGTGAAAAATGAAACTACCTGACTACGCCAAGGCAATAGGCATAAGTTACACAACTGCGTGGCGGTGGTGGAAAGCAAATAAACTACCACATCCGGCACGACAGACAGAAAGCGGTCTAATCATAGTGGACTACGTGCCACAAACTTCAATCACCGAAATCAAGAAGAATCGAGTTGCTATTTACAGCCGAGTCTCGTCCTCCGAAAACAAAGAAAATCTCAACCGCCAATCGGAGCGGTTGACCGAGTATGCAATTGCCAACGGTTATCAAATCGTTAAAAGCGTCAAAGAAGTCGGCAGCGGATTAAACGACCACAGAAAGCAGTTAGAGATACTGTTACAACAAGATGACTACGATATTTTGCTAGTGGAACACAAAGATCGTTTAGCTCGATTCGGTACAAATTATTTAGGCGTATTGCTTATTCGGTTGGGAATTAAACTAGAAATAGTCAATCTTGCCGAGAATGGAAAAGACGAGTTAATGCAAGATTTAGTAGCGATAGTTACAAGCTTTGCCGCACGACTTTACGGGCCGCGCCACGCTAGTAGAAAGACGGAAAAAATAATCGCCGAACTAAAAGATGGAGGCTCTGAATGCAACTAACAGAGAGGCACATCATTAAATCAACGGAACACCGTTTCGCCCAAATTGACGGACTAGCCTTCAAGTCCAAAAATCTCTACAATGCCGCCAATTACGTCATTCGTCAGAGCTTTATATATGGATGGGGTTATGTCGGATATAACGAAATGAACCGATTAATGAAGTCTCACGAGGCATACAAAGCTTTACCTGCTAAAGTAAGCCAGCAAATCTTAATGGTGTTAGACAACAATTGGAAATCGTTTTTTGAAGCAGTTAAAGCTTACAAGGCTGATCCTTCAAAATTTACGGGTCGCCCAAAACTGCCGTTGTACAAAGACAAGACTAAAGGGCGAAACCTTCTAGTCTACACAATTCAAGCGATTAGCAGCAAACAGTTGAAGAAGGGAATCATTAAACTTTCGGGTACTGAACTTTTAATCAAAACTAAAGTCCATCCTGACCAAATTTGCCAAGTTAGAGTGGTTCCGAAATGTGATTCCTATGTAATAGAGGTAATTTATGATAAGCTGGAGTCCACCATTAGCAACTCTAGTTTTGTAGCTAGTATTGATTTAGGATTGGATAATTTAGTGGCGCTAACTTCAAATCAACCGGGTTTTACCCCTTTGTTGATTAACGGGCGACCATTGAAATCTATCAACCAGTTCTACAACAAACGCAAATCCCGATTGCAATCCCAATTGAAAGGGAGCCGCAAGACTTCATCCCGGATTCAGCGCTTAACTCGTTGTCGCAATCAAAAAGTAGACAATTACTTACATCATGCTAGTCGCCTAATTGTTGGCATTTTAAGTGCCAAACAAATTGGGACGGTAGTAATTGGCAAGAATGCACAGTGGAAAACCGATATTAATTTAGGGAATCAAACTAACCAAAACTTTGTCACTATCCCTCACTCTCGATTAATTGAGATGTTGGAATACAAAGCTCGGTTGGTGGGAATCACAGTAATTGTACAGGAAGAATCCTTTACATCGCGGGCCAGTTTTTTGGGTTTAGACTCAATTCCTGTTTACGGGAAAACAGAAAAAGAGCCTGTGTTTACTGGGAAGCGTATCAAGCGGGGTTTGTATAAAATATCGACCGATCGGTTAATTAATTCCGATGTGAATGCTTCGTACAATATTCTCAGAAAAGCAATCCCAAATGCGTTTAGCGATGGGATAGGGAGCTGCGTAGTTCAGCCGAGGCGGGTTAATCCGCTTAAAGCAAAAGTGAAGGGGGAGGGGCTTAACGCCTCCCATGTCTATCAATGACTATACTTTTGCCAGCTATTGGTAAATATAGCGGTTCTAAAAAAAGTGAGGTATGCCCTATGCCCTATGCCCTATGCCCTATGCCCTATGCCCTATGCCCTATGCCCTATGCCCTATGCCCATGAGTACCTCATCTTTCTGAGAAAGGCTATAGATGCTGTGTTCAAAACTTTTAACCACCCCAAAAAACTCTACTCAGCAGGTTTAGACTTTGCTTCCAGGGCATCTTTAGCAGACAATCCCTGATCTTGAACGCCAAAATACCACAAACTAGCAGCAGCTTCGGCGCGAGTCACGGATTTCTTCGGCTGAAACAGAGTAGTAAAACCAAAAACGCGGCGAATATTCGCCAAATCTCCATTGTTAAAATCAGCTAAAACTGCCCGCGACGCCTGGGAATCAATCTTAGAAGCATCTTGAAAACCCCACTTTTCTTTCACTCCGTCAATGTTAGCTGTCGGTAAAACTTGACGACTATCTAAAGGCACTTTCCAGAGAATCATTGTTTCGCGAGTTAAAGGTGCATCCGGGCGAAATTTCACATCTTTAGTTTCTCCCGAAAGCGAACTCGGAATTACACCGGCTTCTGCTAAACCTTGAATTGCTGAAAAATCCGGGTCTGTTTTGGGTACGTCAGAAAAAGCCGGTTCGCTAGAGTCTACTGCTAATCTAATTTGTTTGGCTTGACGGCTAGCATAAATCTGATTGTTAGCTGCTACTAACCAGCGGGCGTATTCGCGGCGAGTGATAATTTTGTTGGGTTTGGGTAAAGTGCTGCCAGTTTCTAAATTAGCACTTTCTGTGGCTCGCACTTTCAGCACTTCCAACTGACTTAAATCTGCCACATACTGGCGCAACTGTTGAGGAATTTTGCTTTCTTGTTGGCTAACTTTTGCTGATTTTGGCGAGGCAGATGGTGTTGGAGTATTTCCCTCTGAATTAGATGGAGTTGGTGAAGCGGTTGGAGATGCGCTAGACTCGGAATTATTAGGTTGGGGACTGGCTGCAATTTCGGGGCTTTCTTTGCTGTAGTCGATCGCAAATTCTGTAGAACCCCCTACTTTCTGAGTAGGAGAAAGCGACACTGTTACCCGTAAATTATCTCGCGTTGCTACCAAAGAACCTTGTCCCTCGGCGGTGGGGCGGCTGACTATTTCCCAGTTGCGACGCCCAAACTCTGTGGAGTAAAAGTTCTGTACCGAATTCACAGGATCAGTGCTTTCCCAGCGCAGCCGCACATTTTTTTGCGACGGATCTGTTTCCCCACTAACTTCGATTAACTCAGCATTAGGATAGAGTGGAATCTCTGTAGGGAAATCGGGAGGAAGTTTGGCGGTAGAGTTTGTCTCAATTGCTGTCGCTGGTGGCGGGGAAGAGAAAACCACTGGATTTTGTTTTAATGTCGGATCGGCGGCTAAAGATTCTTCTAGGGCCTTGCTGTTGGGGCTGTTTGCACAAGCTGTGACAGCAGCCAGCAGACACACCGCTAGCCAAGTATTTACAGCGGCGAGTATATTGGTTTTACTGGTTTTACTGGTTTTAGCTGGCGATCGCCCTTGAGAGTTGCGTCGCCGTTGAGTAAATATAATATTCAGCATAAATCCCCCCTTTGCGGATATATTTCTAGGCTAGCGCAGATTGATCGGTCAAATATATTTCTTAACCAAATGAAATTTCTGTATTTACTTCTAGCTACTGCTACATTACTTGTATTGCCTCTCAAATTTGCCCGTCCCGCTGCATCTCAACCAGCCCCGCTGCGGACAGCCATTCCGACGGCAGAGTGGCAGCCATTTTGCTCAGCGATGGGTCAGTTTGCGATCGATATGCCGGGAAATCCCAAAATTAATTCCGAAATTTTTTCAAATCAAATTATTGCTCATACATACCGATCGAACTTAAAAAATAAAGAAACTTATTTGCTTCAATACTTTGACCTAGATTTTCGGATGAGGAACAATAATATCAATAATATCAGAATTACTTTAAATAATGCCGTTGATTTATTTGTAGTGGGGGCGAATGCTAAATTGTTGCAAGTGCGGGATATTTCCCTCGGAGGCTATCCGGGAAAAGAATTTGAGTTTCAGCCGCTTTCCCCCACTGAACCTGTAGGTGTAGGTCAAGTTTTTTTTGTGGAAACGCGCGTTTACGGGCTGGTTGCCACTACCCCAGAACCCGAAAATGCTCAAAAATTTCTCGACTCTTTTCGTTTGTTTTGAAGCAGGAAGTTTTACAATGAGTAGTGTAGCGAGATTTAACAGATTTAATGGAGGGATGTTGAGGGAAGAAGTCCCAGGTTCGAGGTTCGAGGGAAAAATTAGTTGGGAGTGGCGATCGAATTTATTAATAAAACTTACGCATTTAAACTTGGTTTATAGGAAAATATTGGCTTTGGTAACGAAAAATGAAGCTATCTACCGAGTTTCTGAGGAATAATGCGGTCAGAACTCATTAAGGATCGTGGATTAAATAACTTCCGTAGTAGGTTGGGCCCGTGGAACGAACCCTCCGTTTCACTCCGCCCAACAATCAAGCTTGGGGTTGGGTTTCGTGCCTCAACCCAACCTACAAAAAATGCAAGTTATTTAATTCTCATTCCTAAGTTAAATGTGACTTAATACCTTATTTTGTTTTTTGTACTCTATCTAACGGTATAGATAAATTTTACACCTGTGGAGCGATGTAGATACTTCCTCAAGTTTATATATTTGATATAAGGATTTTTAAATCGCAGAAAGCACAAATAAAGATGCTGTCTTGATCCATCTGGCTCCCATCTGGCTTAACGAAGGCAGGGAAGTCAGGCTCATCGAAAGCTTACCCGGAGGGTATTAACCTATTATGAACAAACTAACACCCATTCTCCTCAGCGGCATCCTATTATTTGGAGCTGCTGCTTGCAGCGAGGGGGCTAAAACTAGCGCTGATGCTCCTAATTCTACCACAGAAAATACCACTAGCCCGCCTCCAGCCGAGACTGTTCAAAAAACTCAGGGTGACGCAACTAGCGATATTCGCAAAGCACAAGCAAATTCTGATATCAGGGCCAGAGAACAGCGCAACAATGTGACGGGTGGCGATGCCATCAGAGCCGATGGCGACCTGCAAAGTGAAGTACGCTCCAAGTTAGAAGTAAACATCACTAAAGGTCAGCTAACTGTTGACGCAAAAGATGGGCTTGTCACCGTAGGTGGCACAGTTCCCAATCAAGCTGATTTAGCTAAAATTGAGCCACTAGCTAAAGAGATTAAGGGTGTCAAACAGGTGAATGTTACGGCTGTTGTCGCCCCTGCTGCACCCGCATCGCCTAGCAGCAATCAATAAATTAGCAGGAAGAATTGCGAGGGAAAGAAGGGAAAAGGATGTAGTTATCTAGGAGAGAAGTCTGAGGGAAGAGGGTAAAGTTGGGCATTGTAAGATGGCTTTCGGAGCGGATCGCAAGGCTTAGGTGACTCTCTAGGGAGAGTGGGGTTTTAAGTGAAAGAGTTTAAATTGAATTTACAATTTCCGCACTCAAAACTCGCGCAATACCTGCAACTTCCCCTTCCCAATTTCCGATTTCCCATCCCGGACAATTAGTTGGAAACCAACCTGAAGATAGAGCGGGAAGTTATTCCCAGCGACCGATGAAAATTGTTGGGAAAAAATGACTAAATGTGATTGATGGCAGAGCATAAATTCTGTGGTTGTGTAAAAGTAGTATATTTTTCAGGAGAAAAAAAATGGCTTTAGGTCAACACAAGCGAGCTGTAGGAGCATTTTCTAATTACCGAGATACGGAACTAGCCCTGATGGAACTGCAAAGTACCGGGTTTCCGATGAATAAAGTTTCGGTAGTTGGCGAAAATCTCGATCGCAGCCAAATTGCCGGCGCTAGCACTGGTACTGGTACTGGTACTGGTAAGGGTACCGACGACAAGGTGGGCGGCGGCGCAAAAGCAGGCGCGACAGCGGGAGTCGTGACGGGTGGTTTGATTGGGTTACTCGGAAGCATTGGAGCGCTAGCGATTCCAGGAGTTGGCCCGGTGATGGCGGGGGGTGCGATCGCAACTCTGCTGGCAGATACTGTAATTGGAGGCGCGATTGGGGCAGCAGCAGGCGGTTTGGTAGGCGGTTTGGTCGGCTTGGGAGTTCCGGAAGAAAAAGCTAAGGCTTATAACGATCGCGTCTCGCGTGGAGAATATTTGGTATTCGTAGAAGGAACAGATGCCGAACTTGCCACAGCCGAAGGAATTATGACTGTGCGGGGCATCCAGGATTGGGGCATTTACGATGTGCCGACAGACACCGGCCGCAGAGCTTCGGGTCGCCAGAAGCGCGCCGTGGGAGTGTTTTCAACCCGCCGCGAGACGGAACACGCACTGGGAGAACTGAGAACTGCCGGTTTCGACATGAATCGGGTTTCGGTCATCGCTAAGGATGCTGAGTCTAAAGGCGACATCGCAGGCATTGACGTACACGACAGCGCGGACAACAAATCCGATGAAGGGGCCACAAAGGGCGCACTCACAGGTGGCACTTTGGGCGGTTTGACAGGCTTGTTGGTAGGTCTGGGCCTAGTGGCAATTCCGGGAATCGGGCCGATTATGCTGGCAGGAGCCTCAGCTACGGCGATCGCCACTACACTCGCCGGTACGGCTTTGGGTGCGGCAGCAGGCGGCTTGATCGGAGCTTTAGTCGGTATGGGAATTCCCGAAGAGGAAGCTAGAGCATACAACGATCGCGTGGCAAGAGGAGATTACTTGGTACTGGTTGACGGCAGCGAAGCAGAAGTCGCTAAAGCTGAAACCATTCTGAGCCGCGGAGGCATTCAGCATTGGAACACCTACGACTATAATAATCCCAGCGTCGATAGCGCTCGGGCTGATTACGGCGCACCGGGCACTCCAGGGGTTGATACTACCGCTGGTGTTTACGATCCAACTTATGGCACTACCGGCCGCCCTCTGATTTAATACTTCAGAGTTTGTTTGGTTATTGTTTCTACTTTCTGCAAAGTAGTCGCACTCGCGCGATCGGATTGTGGAAAGTGAGCGAACCAGGACGGGCGAGCTAGCGGTTTTGCACTTCGTCAGTAAAATTATCTCAAAAGTCGGCTTTTTCTCTGAAAGCCGACTTTTGTTTTGTTCTGAAAACTTAAAAAAGCCACCGGTCAAAAGTTTAATTTTGATTAGGGGCCCAGTCCGTGAGCTGGGCTTTGCGCCGGAGGATCGATCGGCTCCCTTAATTTTTATACCCTAAATCCGCAGTGTTTTTTGAGTCTGTAACACTCACTACAGCTCGATTGCAAACCCTGTAGTATTATCAAATTTGATGACATAAATTACAGCAGATATTGCCCAGTTAGTCAAAGAGCGACTATCTTTAATTATGGGGTGGCTAATTTCACCAACTTATACAGGTGAAGTATCCAGTCCCGCGCGCCCAGAAATGCCTGCGGTGGTCGGCAAATATTAGAATAGTAATAATTGTCGGAGCCTTCGGGCAACACTTAGGCTGGTCATTAGTTGGCTGTAGCAGCCGAATTGCCGTTGGCAAGACCTGCTACAGGAATACAGTTTTTCTGGGAATGCCTCAGCGAAACATTTGAGAAGCCCAGGAACAGCTTTTATGTCCGGGAGCGCGTCAGGTGTCCGGTGTTCTGTTAATTAGAACCGCAAGCGCTCATGGATCGAGTAAAGATTAACAGCAAGCACAGCAGCGCGGGAGCACAATGGCTCGCGGCTCATTTTTTCGCGAAATCTCAGGCTCAGGGCAGCGTATTGTTTGCTTTGCCTGCGACTCGCTCAGCACTCCGAGGGAAACAGCCTTCCTGTTGGATTTCACGCTGTGCACAGCACAGTGGGGGGAGGTGAAACTAGCTGAGCTGACCGGGCTCTGCTTTCATGGGCGATCGAAGATAGAAGGCACTTATGTAGAAGGCATTTGGGGTTGAAGCTCCGATATCTTGTTTCTTGATTGCACTAATAAATTCGATCGCCTGTAGTGGCAAATTATCGGGTCAGAATGCGGCGCGGATGCCGCCAGCAATACCCCCAATATTCGAGCGACCTTGACAAGATCGATCGACAACTTCTCGGTATTTTGGTAAATAGTTAGCAGTTAATAGTTAGTGATTAGCAGTTAGTATAAATACAACTAACAATTAACAACTAACATCAACCGCCAACTAATTACTAGCCCCATAAGACTTAGAGGGCTTACAGGCGGCGCGCAACTCGGTTTCTTCATGACTGCCGCGCTGAAAACACCCAGATTATTTACGACAAACCGGGTTTTTCGTGAGTTATAACTAGGTGAGCGGGGTGATGCTAGGAATCAACCAGTTTTGACAATTGTTAATGTGGCAGTATAGGTTTAAAAAACTTACGGCCAAACACGATAGTACAAATTTTCAGACAACATAGAACATCGAGAAATTAAGGAAACTCACTCAATTTTTTTATGAATTTCACTGAACTTTTAAGTGCCGATGAACTTTTAACTAGACATAGAAACGGGGAACGAGATTTTCGAGGGGCTAACCTCATTGCAGCTCATTTGAGTGAAGCTAATCTCAGTCGAACAAATTTGAGCAGCGCTAATTTGAAAGGCGCCAACTTAATTAAAAGCAAACTGATTGGAGCTAATTTAAACGCCGCCGACTTGAGCGGGGCTAATTTGTCTAAGGCGAAATTAATTGAAGCTAACCTCGGTAGTTCTAGTTTAACTGGAACTGTGGCGATCGCCGCAGATTTTAGCGGGGCAAATCTCAGCGGAGCAATATTGTCTCAGGCTGACTTGAGCAAAGCTGTGATGACGGGAGCGAGTTTAGTAGGAGCTTGTTTGCTAAGCGGCTCGAAACTAACGGAGGCTAATTTGAGCGGGGCGACGCTGAGCCGAGCAATTATGAGCGGGGTTGATTTAAGCAGAGCAAATCTGACTAGAGCGATTCTCAGCGAGGTAGATTTGACCGGGGCGAACCTGAGCGGAGCAACTTTAACTCGGGCTTATCTCAATCGCGGAAATCTCAGCGGCGTCAATTTAGTTGGGGCTTGTTTGAGCGAAGCAAGTCTGCGGGAGGCTTCTATTAGCGCTGCTAATTTGAGCGGTGCTGACTTGAGCGGTGCTGACTTGCAATCCGCCAATCTAAATGGCTCTAATTTGAGCGGTGCCGACTTGCAGGGAGCTAATTTGAGTAAAGCTAATTTAAATGGTTTGATTCTGCACAATGCTGATTTGAGGGCTGCGAATTTGAACAAAGCTTCTTTGCGGGGAGCTAATTTGAGCGGTGCGAATTTGGCAGGCGCTAGCTTGCTGGAAGCGGATTTGCGGGGGGCGAATTTGAGTCACGCCAATTTGTCTGGAGCGGGTTTGCTGCTAAGTTCTCTGACAGGGGCGAATTTGACAGGAACTAATTTGTCCGAGGCTAATTTGATTGGGGCAAGCTTGAATGTTGATAATTTGAACGAAGCAGCTTTGGGCGGGGCGATTTTGCCGAATGGAGCTACTCACAGCCGGGATTGATATCGATTCCGGTTACACCGGAATGATGTTGAGGGTTGACGATTGACGGTTGACTGTTCACTGTCAACCGTCAACTCGAATTTACTATTCCGATGCTAACGGATTTGATATGACTATCCATTTTGATAATTCTCTGTTTCTTATGTCTTAGTCTTTTTATATGTTATCATATTGGTGTTCATATATCATTTAGGATTGGTATAGAGCATGAAGGATAAAGATGAAGTTAGGACTGTGGCGCAAAAACAGGCTACTCTGCAAAAAATTAGGGAAGGGATAGAACGGGACGGGGGTGGAGGGTTCATCCTTAAAGTTGCCTATGAGGCTTTACCCGAGAGGCTTGAGATCAAGAAATTGTGCGAAAGTTACGAGCGCGCTTGGGAATGGGATAAGGATGAGCCCGAAGAAAGCAGAACCGAAGCAGAAACAAAGTTAACAATCTACAGTTTGGAAGAGTCGGAGTGGATTTTCCTGATGCTTTCAGCTATGAAGGGAGATGTACAGCAAATGACTGAAAGCACCAACTACGTGACACACACGATTAGGGTTAGGTAGGGAAATTAATAATTGAGATAAATATCGCGTAGCCAAAAATAAAAAAAGTCTCCCAAAACCATGTGTCACGCGCTTGAAGCTACACAATAGCATTGCTATAGTAGCTGAAACGTCTGACACAATATAATTAACTGTAAGGATTCAGGTCTCAACTTGAGGGATTAAAGATGGGGTCTGCACAGCCGAATTAACCATTGCTTTTATAGCCTGGTAAAAAAACTCAATTACAGAACGTCTTTGACGACGACAAGAACGTAGATAGTCCCAACCCCTTTGTACGCTGACTGGACGCTCAAGTAAATTACTCATCCACTCAGCAACTTTACGACTGTTCCATAATCCTCCATCAGCAGTTGGAGTTCGTAAAGTTTGCAAAAGTTGTGCTTGTTCCACAACAGAGAGTAAAGGTTGAGTGTCCGGATGTTGATGACGTTTGTCTTTCAACCCATTAGCACCTAATTGATTGTAGCGACGAACTAAGCGATATATAGAGTTACGGCAGTAACCCGTGACATCCGCGACATCTTCGGTAACTCGTCCAGTTGCCAAAAGCCAAATTATTTGGTAGCGCGTCCGTTCAATTGGGTCCGATGCTTGAGGATAAAGTTTAGACAACTCCGAGGGGGTTTGATGGGGTTCCAACTTTAGGCGTTTAGGCATAATATTTTCCTCATTGCATTCTTGATGCTCTTTCAGTAGGCTCTCCTGATTTTGAGGTGATAACCAAACCACATATCCTTACTCCGAGGGCATTACAGAATCGCAAACAGTTGTGCTTGATACCGTATACACCATAAACCCAGGAGAGCCTTTCAGTATATCATTCCGGTGCAACCGGAATTGATATGATGGGTTAATTAAGAGAAAATAGTTTGGAGTTTTAAGTTAAATAATCTTTAATTTAAAACTCAAAACTTTTGACAATAAAGAATTCAGGAGTCAGGAGTCAGAATTCAGTTATTGGTTGTGCGGGACGGATTTATATAGATTGTCTGCGATCGACAATCTATTAAAATTCGGAGTCAGCGATGCCGTTTCCTTAGCAATGTCACAATTGCTTGGACTAACTCATTCGGTTCGACAGGTTTTGCAAGATGACGTTGAAACCCAGCAGCAAGAGCTTGGTTCTGATTAAAGTCTCCAGCATAAGCAGTCAGGGCGATCGCGGGAATTTGCCCGCCCTGCTCTGGTGGTAGAGCTCTCACTTGCCGCACTAGCATATAGCCATCCATATCTGGCATTCCGATGTCGCACAGAAGGATATCGAAGGGTGTGGTTGAGAGCAGTTGCAACGCCTCGATCGCAGACCCAACAGCAGTCACTTTGGCTCCGGCTTCTTCCGCTACAAACGCCACAAAATCGCGTGAATCCTGTTCATCATCCACAACCAACACGCGCAGAGAGGCAAGGTGAAGATCGTCCCATCGAGCTTCAGTTGTATCGGCAACTTCTTCAACCAGATTCGCGGTATGTAAGAGGGGAAGTTCAACGGTGAAGGTGGCCCCCTGTCCTTCACCCCTACTCTCACCCCAAATTCTGCCACCGTGCATCTCGACAACTTGCCGTGCGATCGCCAGCCCCAATCCCAAACCCCCAAATTTACGAGTTGTGGCTCCATCCTCTTGCCGAAAATGCTCAAACACATAAGGCAGAAAGTCAGGATTGATGCCTTTTCCAGTATCGGTGACTTGAATCTGGGCATGAGTTCTACTTTGGGTTAACCTAACGGTAATTTGCCCGCCTTGAGGGGTGAATTTCACCGCATTGGATAAAAGATTCCAGATTACTTGCTGCAAACGCCCCGAATCCCCCATTACCATTCCCTGGGAGGGTGAAAAGGTGGTTTGAATTTGCAGTGACTTGGCTTCGGCGGCTAGTCGAACGGTTTCTAACGCGGCCGAGATCACCATATTCAAGTCAACAGACATCGCATTCAAACTCAGTTTGCCGCTCAGAATGCGGGAGATGTCGAGCAGGTCATCAATCAGTTGTAGCTGGAGTTGGGCGTTGCGTTCGATCGAGGCAAGGGCGCTAGCCGTTTTTGCAGCGTCGAGTTTCCCGTGCTGCAACAGATTCGACCAGCCGAGAATAGGGTTGAGGGGGGTTCGCAACTCATGGGACAACACTGCCAGAAACTCGTCTTTAATGCGGTTGGCACGTTCGGCGGCTTCTCGTGCAGTCTGTTCGCGTTGCAGGAGTTTTTCGCGTTCACCTTCCATGCGCTTGCGATCGCTAATATCTTTGAACACGAGCGCCACTTTTCGGGCTTCTGGCTGCCCGGTGCGGCAAGCATAAACGTCAAACCAACGGTTCAGCGCTTCGGAGCCATTTTCAAAGCGAACGGATTCACCCGTCAGGGCGACTTGTCCGTAAATCTTAATCCAGTGGTGTTCAATATCTGGAACTAACTGACGCACCGTTTTACCAACGGCTTGTCGAAGTCCTGTTTGTTGCTCGAAGACAGGATTGATTTCCAAGAAGCGGTAGTCGATCGGCGTGTTATTGGCATCAAATAGCACTTCAATGATGCAAAAGCCTTCATCGATCGACTCAAACAGCGTTCGATACCGTTCCTCCGATTGGCGCAGGGCTGCTTCCGCTTGAATTTGATCGGTGACATTCTTGAAATAAACGGTGATTCCCTGTGCGGCAGGGTAGCTGCGGACTTCGTACCAACGATCGTGGTCGGGATAAAACGCCGTCAGTGACGCAGGCAGGCGATCGCGCATGGCGCTCCAGTAGATCGGCTCAAACTCGCTACCAATCAGTCCTGGGTATTCTTCCCATAAATTCTTGCCAATCAAATCACCCGGAGTGCGATCGAGCAAGGTTTCGGCAAATTGATTGACGTAGGTGAACCGCCAGTTCTCATCCACGGCAAAGAATGCTTCACCAATGCTCTCTATAATATTCCGGCTCTGCTCCTCGCTTTCACGCAAGGCTGCTTCCGCCCGTTGGCGCTCGTTTTCGACGCGCACGCGATCGGTGATGTCAACGGCAGCACCGTAAATCACTTGTTCTTCTGGGTAAGGCTGGGCATTCCAGAGAAACCAGCGATAGGAACCGTCTTTGTGGCGGTAACGGTTTTCAAACGTAAAGGTTTCGTTACCGGAGAACAGACTGTCGGCTTCTGCAATGGAGGTGCCCAGGTCGTCCGGGTGCACAAACTCAGTCCAGGGGCGGGATGTCATTTCGTCTGGTGTCCAGCCGAGGATTCGTTCAAAGGTGGGGCTGACCCAGTGGAAATACCCGTTTATGCCCGTAATCACTTGCAAATCTGAACCGACGGCAAGAAACCGTTCCCGTTCCTGCTCAATTTTTTTGCGATCGTTAATGTCCCGAAAGAACACAGACAATCCAGTCGGTGAAGGATAAGCGTGAACCTCTACCCACAAATCAAAGGGCGCATAATATTCCTCAAATTCCACCGCCACCTGCTCGCTGGACGCTCTGCGATACTGGATTTCAAACTGATTGCCGATCGTGCCTGGGAAGGCTTCCCACATCGTTTTGCCCAGAATTGCTTCTAAAGAAGTTCGCGACACTTCTTGTGCGGCTTGGTTGGCGTAGGTAATGCGAAAGTCGAGATCCATTGCCATAAACCCATCGGTTACGCGCCCCAGAATGGTTCGCTCTCGCACAGTTGCTTCCTGTCGTAGCCGTGCCAGCTTCAAACTTGCTTCTACCCTTGCCAGCAGTTCACGCGCCGAGAATGGTTTAATCAGATAGTCGTCGGCGCCGGCTGCGAGTCCTTCTATGCGCGCTTCTTCGCCGGCGCGGGCTGATAAGAGAATGGTAGGAATGTCTTGGGTTGCGGGATTAGAACGCAGCGATCGCAACAACTCAAACCCATCCATCCCCGGCATCATCACATCTGTCAATACCAAATCGGGTGGATTCTTCTCAATGGCAGTCAAAGCGGCAACGCCATCGGCGACGGTTTGAACAATATAAGAACCGCTCAGGAGTCGTCGAATATAATCGCGCATATCAGCGTTATCATCGGCGAGGAGAATTTTAGATTTTAGATTTTGGATTTTAGATTGAGCGGGTTGATTGACGAGTTCATTAGTGGATGGAGCCATGCTCCATTCTTCTAATCTAAAATCGCCTTCGGGCAACCAGCGTTGAGCTTCTTCCATATATGGCATCGCGCCTAACGCCGTTGATGCTAACCTGCGACTCGCACCAATGCGCTCCGGCGGCAGATGAGCTGTTCCGGTGGGAATCGTCACTGTAAAGCAACTGCCCTGCCCAAAAGTGCTGCTGACATCGATCGCTCCCCCATGTAGTTTGACGAGTTCTTGTACTAGCGATAGCCCAATGCCGGAACCTTCAAAACTCCGCCCTTGAGAATTTTTGATTCGATGAAATCGCTCAAATAAATGCGGTAATTCTTCGGAGGGAATACCGACTCCTGTATCTGCAACTGATAATTCAACACAATTTTCGACGCGCTGCAATCGAACAGTAATTGTCCCTGCTAATGTAAACTTAAAAGCATTTGATAATAGATTGATAACAATTTTTTCCCACATTTCGCGATCGATATAAATCGCTTCGGGCAAGGGTGGACAGTCAACAATCAGCGACATTCCTGCCCGTTCAATCAGCGAGCGAAACGTGCTGGCAAGTTCCGCCGTATAGGTTGCCAAATCTACAGGTTCATAAGATGCTTGGACTCGACCTGCTTCGATGCGTGAGAAATCGAGCAAGCTATTGACGAGTTTGAGGAGTCGCATTCCATTGCGCTGCACCAACTGTAATTGTTCGCGTTCTTGAGGTGGAATTGTTCCATCCAGGTTGGCGATCGTGTCTTCTAAGGGAGCCAGCATTAAGGTCAGCGGCGTGCGGAATTCGTGGGAAACATTGCTAAAAAAGGTGGTTTTAGCACGGTCTAACTCAGCTAATGCTTCGGCACGTTTACGCTCTTCTTCGTAAGCTTGAGCGTTGGCGATCGCTGTTGTCACCTGCCCTGCCATCAACTCAAAAAAACCTTTGTAATCATCATCAAACGTTCTCAGCGGACTCACTCCAGCAATCAGGAACCCGAAGGTTTCTCCCGATCGAGCTAGTGGTAGAACTACCGCTTGATGAGGAGATTGGGACCACGCGCCGCCCGGTAAAAGTCCAAATTGCGCCTCCAAATTTTCAATGATTCTGCTTTCGCCGGTCTCGATGACTTGCTTCAATTGCCACTGGCACTTTTGGGCGGATGTAAGCTCGATCGCCTCACAAGAGGCAAGGGTTCCGGCTGCTAACCTGGTTGTACCCGCGAGTCGTGCGATCTCCCTTTCGCCATCGAGTAGATAAAACAGCGCAAACGGGATGTCATAGGCGTTATTGGTCAATACGGTGGCGGAAATCTCGCAAGCTGCTTCTTGCGTCTTGGCAGTGACTGTTTCTGCTGCTAATTCGCGCAGCGTTGCCAAGCGGCGATCGCTCAAAACGCGCTGAGTGTCCTCGCTACAGGTGCAGAAAATGCCCCCTACTGGGCCATCATCATTCGCCACCGGACTGTAGGAAAAGGTAAAGTAGGTTTCCTCTGTATACCCGTTGCGCTCCATTACCAGAAGCAATTCTTGATTCCACGTCGATTGTCCCTGGTTCAAAACCGCTTCTGCTTGCGGCCCTACCGTGTCCCAGACTTCAGCCCATACCCGTGACGCAGGCTGACCTAGTGCTTGCGGATGTCGCTTGCCGAGGACAGGAATGTAAGCATCGTTATAAAAGTTGGTCATCTGCTGTCCCCACCAGACGAACATGGGGTAGCGAGAGCCTAAGATGATCCGAATCGCGGTTTTCAAGCTTTGCGGCCAGGTTTCAACGGCACCAAGGGCCGAAAGCGACCAATCGTGCGATCGCATCAGCATCGCCATCTCGCTATTGCCTGCAAAAATCTGTTCAACGAGTTGATACTGCTGGATCATGCGCTTGTCTTTCCATTGATCCCACACCAACGGGCAACGATACTATCTCGGCTGACCGGGCGGGTTTAGCTAGGTGACGCCAGAAACCCAGCGGAGATCGCCTGTTGCTGGTCAACTTTTACAGCATAGGCTGCCAGAGCGAGCGCTGGAATCGGCCCGGCGGGCGATCGTTCCGGCTGTGGCGAATTTTACGCATGAGAGGATAGCCGTGCATCTTTTGCCTTTCGATCTCATATCAATTCCGTCACGGCCGGAACGATCGAGCTTTGGTTTTTAGCCAATGGAAACAAAAGATCGCTTTAATCAAACAAGGTGGTTTGAGAAGAACTTGGCAGCGCTGAAATAACACGAATTCGATTAGTGGCCTCTGCCTGTGAGACAGTTCGACCCCACTATACCGCAAGCGGTTGGTGATGCGTACTTCTCCTAACCTGCATCTTTCTTTGTGAAAAATACTTGCAAAATTTTTGACATCGTGCTAACGTTAAAAGGTTTGAGACTTAACTTCAATAGAGGTAAAACCCCGCAGAATGAAACAATTGGGAACCCATCTGGTCGCTGATGCTTGGCAGTCTCCTGGAGACCTGCTCAACGATCCTGAACGTATCCGCCGCGCTATTCTCGATGCGATCGAAGCCGGAGGAGCTACTCTCATCGATTTGTGCGTACACCAGTTTAGTCCTCACGGAGTGACAGCTACTGCTACTTTGGCAGAGTCCCATATAGCAATCCATACTTGGCCTGAACACGGTTATTTTGCTGCAGATTTATTTTTCTGCGGAGCCGGCGACCCTCACCGAGCCATGAAGGTGCTACAGACAGCTTTGGAAGCTAAACAGGTAAAACTCACTGAGTTCACGCGCGGTTTCGAGCCAGGGGTGGGAATCGTAGGTTCTGCTTGTGAAGAGCAGTATGCCCCTCGTTCAGTAGAAACGATTGCCGCCAGAGGATGATGGCCAATTAGCGTAACTTTGAACAATTTATGCTAGGTTTTGTTTAAAATCCCACGGCTTGAGCCGTGGGATTCTTGTTGGAATTTACTTTTTCATTAATAAAGGGCGGACAACTAAATAACCTGCACCGAAAGCTGCAATCACAATCAGAAAAATCGCGATCGCCAACCACAATCCGCTTAAATCTGAGGTTTTTTTGAGTTGAGATCGCACACGGTAAGGAGTTTCTGGCACCTCTGTAAATAATTTTTCGGGAAGTGGCTGCGGCATTGAGGTGGCTGTTGGCTCCGGTTCCGGTATTGGGAAGGGGAAAGCCACTGTCTGAGGTGGTTGAGGTATGGCAGAGTTAGTCTGCGAGGTTACAGGTGGTGGGGGCGGAGGTTCAATGCTGAAATTGAATTTGACTGACGGCATTTGAGGCATTCCTGTCTGGGTGACGCTCTGAGCCGAGTTGACTACTTGCTGTAACTGTTGGGATACTTGAACTACTGTTTCTACTTCTCGCCGGAGTTGTTGATTTTGTTGGACTAATTGCTGATTGTGGGTTTTGAGGGAGTCCACCATCGCTTGGGCTGCTTGGAGCTCTGCCGTGACTTCTCGATAGAGGGAAATCGGTACCGATGGAGAGTAACTATTTGAGTTTTCGGGGGAAGTATTGTCAGATAAGGTAGTATTTTGCATAATTGTAGATGGCGAGGGTGAACTTGTTTTAGTTTAGCCTGAGACTATTTGCAATTAGATCGATCGCAACAAAATTCGTCAAGATATTTGTTACAGATATTGAACGTAAATTTAATTTAATGTTACAAGTTTTTGGTCAATCGCTATGAACAACTACGCACCGGAACAAACTATGTCGCAAAAGTCAAGCACCGAAGAAATGAAATACGGCGAACGCCAGATTTTGGAAGGGGAGTTAATTACTTTCCCGAATCCGCGAGTCGGGCGGCGCTACTCGATTAACATTACTTTGCCGGAGTTTACTTGCAAGTGTCCGTTTTCTGGCTATCCAGATTTTGCGACAATTCACGTTACTTACGTGCCAGACGAGCGGGTGGTAGAGTTAAAAGCGCTCAAACTCTACGTTAACAGTTATCGCGATCGCTACATTTCTCACGAAGAATCGATCAATCAAATTTTAGACGATTTTGTGGCCGCTTGCGCGCCGCTGGAAGCGACGATTAAGGGCGATTTTTCGCCACGGGGGAACGTCCACACCGTGATTGAGGTGTCGCACCAGAAGTAGGTGCAGTCCCTGTGAGTGTCCGCCCGCTTGAACTGCTTTAGCGGGTAGGTATCTCATCGGAGAGAGATTCTAATGACATAAATTGTTTGACATTTAATATTTCAATCAACACCAGTTCTCCGCTGCTAGAATAGTGCAGAATCATGTTTCCTTCATCTTCGGCATAGGCGATCGGGCAATCGGAAATTTCGATCAGCATCGCATCTACATCTTGGCTGTATCTAATCTTTTTCATATCTTGACTTTCTAGAATCTCTCTTTTTAGTAATGCGTGTTAACTGAACTCAATCGTTTTTAGGATCGCGAATTAAATAATTTACACTCTTGAAAGTGGGGAGTAGGGGTTGGGCGTCCCGCCCGCCCTTTCTGGACGGGCGGGACGCCCATCCCACAAGAACCATCACGCATTGTAAGTTATTTAATTCTTATTCCTGATCACATTTATTTCCTGTTTAATTATCCGTTTTTCACCTGGTGTAAGGTGCGCCTAGCGCACCCTACGGTTAGTTTTGATTCGCTAGAGAAGTCGGCGCTATTTCGCTCTTTTCTTCCTCTTGTTTCGATTCTGCCAACTTGTCCAAAATCTCCACAACTTCTCTCTCAAAACTCACCTGAGCGCGATTAGTGCGCCCGCCGACGTATAGTTTGCCGTTGGTTTCCAAAGCCCAAATCTGCGAGTGAGACAGATAGCTCATCAGCACACTAAGCATCAACAACCCGAAGCCAGTATAAACGATCGGAATACCCGGATCGGCTTTAATTTGCAATCCCGTACTGCCTACAACTTCGTCAATTGTCAGCATGACTCCGTTAACTTCTACCGCTGTGCCGGCGCGAACAGTAGTTAACAATTTGCCATCCGTACCGTACACTAACATCGTGCCTTGCAAGTCTTTTGCTAGCAGAGAAACTCCCGCACTCAAATCGGGTTTTGTGGGAATCCAAGCACCCCAAATTCGGCCTTTACCTTGGGTGTCTAGCTGAGCCATTGGCAATTGTAAAACCGGGCTTTTGTTGAGGCGAACTCGCACGGCGGCTATTGCCCAATCTGCTTGATAAAAAGTGACTCCCCGGTATCTGAGGGGCTCGTTAACGTGAATGGTTTTGCGATCGACCTCTTGGCCTGTTTTGTCCAAAACTGACAGGTCAGAGTAAAATTGGTCGATTCCGCCTTCGGGAGTATAATCAATCCAGAACCGATTAACTCGCATCGACCAATCCTTCGGTATTTGCGGCCCGGCCCAAGGCCCCGCATCCAGGATATTCTGCACCTGAAATGTTTCGCCGCTGGGAACAATTTCTTGACCGAGAAATCCCGTCATTGCGCCCCATATCGACCCAGTTAAAATAATTAGCATACTGGCGTGAACAATAATCGGGCCGATTTTGCCAATTATTCCCTTGCGGGCATAAACTTTTTCGCCTTCTCGAAATATGCGGTAGTTTTTTTGCTGCAAAAGTGGTTCTAAGGAACTTAAAGCAACTGTTTCTAATTCCGCACTGAGAGCTAATTTTTCAAACTGCTTTGGTTCTTCATAAAATTTCCAGCGGCGGGCGGCTTTTAATGCGGGAAATTGTCGGGTAAATGTACAAGCTGTTAAGCTGCTGCCGAACAAAATTAGGATTGACAAAAACCACCAAGTGCGGTATACGTGGTCAAGTCCTGCAATTAGCACAACTTTCCAAGTTAGGAAGCCGAACAAAGCAGGGTGTTCGGGATAGTTAGATTGGTAAAAGGGTACTGATTGACCTTGTTCGATGACGGTGCCGGAAATGCTGAAAAATGCGATCGTCAGCAGCAAGATAATTGCCAGCCGCAAATCTGCTAGCACCGGCAAGATTTCTCGCTTGAAAAACCTTTGAGGGGCCGTCGCCCAGTTTGAGAGTTTTGATAGAAATACTTCTTTTGATGTCATTGGTAATTATGGAGGAAGTTCGGCAACGAGCAATGTACGGGATGTAACGGATGGAAGGAAGTTCGGCAACGGATTTTGTAACGGATGTAACGGATGGAAGAAGGGAGAAGGAAGAGAAAGGAGGGAAAAAAAAGATGAACAAAATATTATTATGTTTATTGAAAAAGTCTCAATCAATTTTGAATTCTTTCTCTTTTCTTTCTTTCTTCCTTCGTGTTCTTCGCGTCTTCGCGGTTCGTTAAAAAAAACTTAATTCACGCATTCCATAGTGATTGCTATATCTCTCAATAAGGACTGAAGTCCTGAGAACGAAAGTTACGCGGGAAGGATGCGGGAAAGCAGAGAGAAAACGCCAAATCCTACTAGCAAAACGCCACTAACAGGCGTAATCCAACTCGACCACCGACGTAATTCTAACAACTTTTTAATGCTGGCAGTAAAAGTACCTGCTATAATCAGCGGAGCGACGTAGCCAGCAGCGTAAAACAGCAGCAACACACCACCTAAAACTGTATCTCCCGTTTTGGAAACCCAAGCTAAGAGTGTAGCTAAAACCGGAGTGCTGCAGGGAGACGCTACTAAACCAAAAGTTAAGCCCAATAAGTACGATCGCACGCCCGCCGGCAAATTTTTCGGCACCCACCCCACAGCGTCGAAAGACGGCAGTTGCAAGGGTAAAGCTTCGAGTAAATTCAGCCCCATTAGAATAGCAATAATGCTGACAAGAATCGGCAAACCAAGGCCAATTTTGCCGTAAACTTGTCCGGCCAATGATGCTACAATACCTAAACCCGCAAGGGTGGTGGCTAATCCCAGGGAAAACCACGCAGACTGGGCGGCAGCTTGCAGGCGGCTTTTTGCTTCGTATCCGCCGATGTAGCCGATCGTGATCGGCAACATTGAAAGCATACAGGGTGTTAAGCTCGTTAGCAACCCTGCCAGAAAGATGACTCCGACGCTGACTAAACTGAGGTTTGTCAGTTGAGTATTTACTAAATTATTAGCAAATTGTGCGAGTTCGTAAAGTTGAGTTTGCAGGGTTTCCATCAGTCGATTTTAGATTTTAGATTTTAGATTTTAGATTGACTCACAGCCCATCGATTTTAGATTTTAGATTTTAGATTATTAGATTTTAGATTGACTCCACAGCCGAGGGATTTTAGATTTTAGATTTTAGATTGACTCTACAGATGAATCTGGGAATTTAAACTAAATATCTAATATTTTTGCTCTTCACGACTCCTGTCAGGGGCTTGTAGCCCTAGGCAGGTGACTTCAGGTTCGGGGGTGTTCTGGCTTTGTTGAAAATTGTAACAGATGCGTGCAGGTTCGGTTTGAGATTTAAGATTTTAGCGATATTTACTGGTTGGGAGTTAAAAGGTCGATCGCACCCTGGTTTAAATTGATATCTTGACCGCAAGCATCCAGGATACAAGCCCCCGGATTCATTCCTTCGCAGACTCAGGACCCAGAAATAAAAACCTGTATCCGATAAAGGAGCCCCCGAATTTATCCGTGGGGTCAAGGCTTCAATCTAAAATCTAAAATCTAAAATCTAAAATCGATTGACAGCATCCTCAACAAGCTGTTGGCAACGGGCGCAGCTACACCCGATAATTCATGCACTGCGAAATCAGCCCGAAAGCCTGTTGTTGAAATTATTCAAGCAGACTTTAATTTTACTCTACTGTAAATTCAAGCCACTTTCTTCATTAATAGACCCGTCCGGCATTATTGCCCCTGCCAGCACCGCACCTCTGAGATTTGCTCCCGTTAAAGTAGCACCTTCTAAATTAGCATTGCTCAAATTTGTGACTTGTTTGGAACCTCGGAAAAAGAAGCTGTGCAAGTCAGCACCTCTCAAATTACTGTCGGCTAAATTAGCATATTGCAAATCAGCACCGTGCAGCGTCGCATCCGTTAAATTAGCTTCCGTGAGATTGCTTCCCCAAAGTCGAGAATCTAAGACATTAGCATCTTGTAAATTGGCGCGGCTCAGATTTGCCAAAGTCAGATTAGCATCCCACAACTTCGTGCCGTTGAAATTAGCTTCGGTCAAATTGGCTCGACTGAGATCCGTGCCTAAAATCTCAGCATTTGCTAAATTAGCGCCACTGAGGTCTGCACCAGAAAGGTCAGCATTTTTTAAGTTAGCACCGGACAAATTAGCACCGGACAAATTAGCGCCGGACAAATTGGCTTCTTGGAGATTAGCTCCCCGCAAATCGACAGCGCTCAAATCGCATTGCTTCCAGAGAAAGCTGACGCACCAATTATCTTTTAATAGGTGACTCAAATCCTCCCCATTCGCGGCCATCACAGGAGGAGTTAAGTAGAGAGTGAACAGGACGATCGCCAATACGGCCGCGAAGAAAATTTTCAACCTCATAACTCTTTTCATTGACACTAATTTGCGCCATTAATTATTGATGTCTAATCAAAGCATAGCAAATAATCTGCAACTTTCCTCAGCAAGATTACTCAAAAATATTAGTAATTTGTGGAACAGGCCGGAAAGCCTGTTAAGCGAGAATGGTGCTCTGGGCGTGAGTAAAAACCGGGTTTAAGATGGCCGTGTTCGATGGACAAATCCCGATCGAATATCGCTACAAAGTAATACTTGCTGCGGGCAGTTGCGATCGCTCCCCCAGGGGCCTACCTGCAAACAATCCCGGTAGGAACTGCTCACTATGGGAAGAAAGAAACCGCCAAGCTAGCCTGAAAACCTTATATTTAAAGGGTTGTAGACGCATTTGTTCACAATTGCGATCGTCATCACTAACTAAGCCCAACTTTCATCACACAACTCAAGCCCCAGCATCACCAAATCTCATCAAACTTATCACGTTCCTGAGACTACGGATATCACTGTCAGTAGCTGAAGTATGGAGGAAAATAAGTGCATACAGTTGAACACCACTCCTCCCATGCCTACTATCCCCCTTCTCCCAAGCCAATTAGTTGTCACAACTATTTTCAATTCGATCGAATCTTTGGGATTCACTAATATTGCAGGCAAAGTATTTCCGGGGGAGCAAGCTGAATCCCGACAAGAGGCAAATTTAAAAGTTAGTACCCAAAAGTTTTACACTCAGGGTTTAAAAAATCTCGAACAACAAGACTTGCACGGCGCTATTAAAAATTTTACTGCCACAATTAACATTAATCCGCAATTCGCGTCAGCTTATAACGATCGCGGTGTGGCCCGCTACAAATTAGGCTACAAGCAATCGGCGATCGAAGATTTAACTACAGCCATCGAACTCAATCCTTACCGAGCCAAGTATTACAGCAATCGGGGGTTTATGCTGACTGGTTTAAAAGATTATACTGCGGCGATCGCCGATTACAACTCGGCACTCCTGCTCAACCCTAATGTAGCTCAATCTTACTTTAACCGAGGTGCTATCCGCCTGCAAATGGAGAATTCCCTGGCAGCACTAGCTGATTTTGAGTCAGCAATTCGCCTCGATAGCGATTTTGCTAAAGCTTACTTTAACCGAGGAGTGATTAGATATAAATTGAGAGAGGTTCATGGAGCATTTGAGGATTTTCAGAAGGCCGCAGGGCTTTTTAAGCTGCAGGGGAGAATGGATTCTTATCAAGATGCGGTTTCTAAAATTAGCCAGCTCTGGTATTAGTTGAATTGGGCAATTGGGGAATTGGGAATTGGGAATTGGGAATTGGGAATTGGGAATTGGGAATTGGGTAAGGTGCAGCGCACCTTACACCTCTAGTTAAAGTTAGCCAATTCTCAAGGCTGCATCGGTAGGTTGAGGGTTAGGAGCACTAGGAATCCTAGATAAAGGAATTGCAAAGGCTGCATTTTGAACAGAGGCGACGGTAGCATTTTGTACCACAGTAGAAGCCGCTGCCAAGTTAATTACAGTATTGCTTCCAGATTGAGTGAATGTAGTATCGGATAAATTTCCTGTCAAAGCAATGCGATCGCCTTCCTCTGGTCTAAAATCAACTATTGTATGACTTGTCGGGGGTAGGGTAATAAAAGGAAGAGAAGCAGGATCTACTCCGAGCAAAACAAAAGTATCTGCACCACTACCTCCTGTGAGAGTATTGTTGCCTGTATCTCCAATCAAAATATCATTGCCATCACCACCAATTAAGATATCATTCCCTTGACCGCCTCGCAAAAAGTCGTTACCAGCATCACCATTGAGAATATCGTCAGCGAAATTGCCAATCAGAATATCGTTGCCAACACCTCCGCTAATGGAGTCGTTACCTTTGCCGCCTCTGAGAAAGTCGTCACCCGCTTCGCCCGTGAGGGTATCGTTGCCTTGGCTGCCATTAATTGCATCATCCGTTGGTGAACCGAGGATCGCATTGTTGCCGCTACCTCCCACTACACCGCTGGGATTTTGCTGAGAGTCTTGGGAAGTGACTTGATAGTTATTGGTGGTGTTTGACAGTCTGAGCGCTCGCAAAGATAGATTTACGAAATTGGTACTATTGATTAAAGCGTTAAGCGCATTAACATCGCTAACTATGCTAGAAACCCGACTGGGAACGATTCCTTGAACGACTTTTGCAGTCGAAATGCGATCGCCCTGCTGCACCGCATTCACCGTTTCAAAACCTTGAATAACGTTGCCAAAAACAGCATAATTACCATCCAAAAATGGCAAATCATCCAAAGCAAAATAAAACTGCGAAGAAGCCGAATTCAAAGCATTAGAACGAGCCATTGCCACAGCCCCGCGAGTGTGCTGCAACTGCGGCGTCTGGGTTACAACTTGGTTGTAAACAGGTTGCGCGGCCCCTTGTGGCTTGATTTCCAAAGGAATAAAACGCGGCTGATTGGTATCCGGGTCAATAAAATTACCCGTTCCCAATTGACTTGCGGGAATTGTCGTATCTCTGCTGCGCGGATCGCCTCCTTGCACCACAAAAGGCTCTGGCTGGCGCACAACTCGGTGAAACATCACCCCGTCGTAAATGCCACGTTCAACTAAGTCAACAAAATTTCCCCCAGTAATCGGGGCATTAGTGCCGTCTACTTCGATCGTAACGGGTTGACCGTTAATTACCTGGACTACTATAGCTTTGCCTGTTAACGGGAGTGCAGCGCTCATGGGTAAATTGCTATTTGAGTGAGTGATATTTGGGTTTTAGAAGCAATCCGCGAATTGCCCTTACCCATTTAATCAGAAAACTGTAAACTTGTCTTAAGTACAGTTCTACTTCTAAAATTTATGATGTCCCGTCGCAAGTTTTTTAGCACTTTATTGGCAATTTGTCTAGTTGTTCTAAGTTTCAATTTTGCCACACCTGCATTGGCCCTCGGTGGCAAGCTTCCGACGCTGAATGAAGCCGCACCGGATTTTAGTTTGCCGACAAACAGCGGCGAGGGACAAGTCTCCCTGTCCGATTATCGCGGTAAGTGGCTGGTAGTCTATTTTTATCCGAAAGACTTTACATCGGGATGTACGATCGAAGCACGGAGATTTCAGGAAGACTTGCCGAAATACTTGGCAAAGAATACTCAAATTATCGGTATTAGCGCTGATGATGTCAACTCCCACGCGGAATTTTGCGATTCGGAAGGTTTAAAGTTTCCGCTGTTAGCTGATACGGATGGTAAAGTGAGTAAAGCTTACGGTTCTTGGATGAGTTTTATCTCGGCGCGGCACAGTTTTATTATTGACCCTGAAGGCATTTTGCGGGAAACTTTTGTGAAGATTAATCCGGCGATTCATTCTAAAGAAGTGTTGGCTCGTTTGGGGGAATTGCAGGCTAACGGGTAATACCATTTTAGATTTTAGATTTTAGATTGGAATAATTGGGAATGACTGAGGAAGCTTGTGTTTGTAGTAAGGACTAAAATCCTCTGAAAATGCAGATGATTTTAGTCTTCACTGCAAACGTTATCAGGTTGATTTGACCTCACATCTTGCACCATTCTCAATAATCATTTTTTGGGCGAGTTCTCCTGCCCACCCCACAAGAAAATCTACTCTTTGTGGAACGGGCATCTTGCCCGTTCTTGACAATGGTGCAACATCTCAGTTTTACTGGCAATGATGGCTGGCAACGTGACAAGCAATATTAGGGTAAATCTCAAATCTCAAATCTCAAATCGCCTGTGCTGCCATACTCAATGAGAATTAAACTTGCTATTGACTGCAACAGGCTCCGAAGAAGATTCAGGCTCTGAAAATTTTCTATTTCTGCTAGCAAGGCGGCGTTCCGGGTCAATTCCCTCGAAGGTTGGCGGCAACCAAACTCGGACTACCAACAACACTCCCAAAACCAGCAAAAATGCGCCTGTTGATAATATTTGAACCCAGGGAGTTTCCAGCACTCCCCGCACGATAACTTCTCGCAAAACAGATACTATACAAACTTCCACAGCCACACCTATCGAAACCCGCTGCTCTTGTAAATAAATAATTAGCAGGCGAAATAATTCCACCAAAACCAATAAGAATAGAATGTCGGCAGTGACTTCCTGGAAATTCAAAGGAGGTAGCAGCGAGAAGAACATTTCTCGCAGTTCGAGCACCATGAAACAAAACAAACCAATACATAGGGAAATTACAATTAAGTCTTGGACTGTTTCCAGAGCGGTGACGATTAATTGAAGATTCAACCATTGAGGGGGGTGACTGGACGAGTTGTTTAAACGCTTTTCCATTGACAGCTCCTGCAACTTGTTTGACTTCCTTACAGCTTAATTGAACTTAGGTTAATCTTTGACAATTTACAGGTTTAATCTATTTATCAGTCTCATAAAATTTCGCTCGGTTGACAATTTCACACACACTTTTATTTGCCACCCCGGTGGCTTGACATTTAGTGATACTTTATGCTATGTGAAGCCTGCAATAAGTAGCTTTGATATCTAAAAAATACAAGTCTGAATGCTGGAATGCCCCAACAGCTATAAAATATGAAAATTGTAAAGAATTATTTACCACAGCTTGATAAACTCAAGCTAGCGACTCTCGGCTTTAATCATACAAAAGCCGGAAAGTTAGCCCAAAAACCAAAAGTAATCCAGAGAGGATTGAACACAATGGCATTTGAACTTGCACCATTACCCTTCGCCGCTGACGCCCTAGAGTCAGGTCATATGTCGGCCAACACTTTTTCGTTCCACCACGACAAGCACCACGCTGCTTACGTGACCAATCTGAATAAACTGATTGAAGGAACGGAAATGGCGAGCAAATCCCTTGAAGAAATTGTCAAGGAATCTGCTAAAGACCCATCCAAAGCTGGCATTTTCAACAATGCAGGTCAAGTTTGGAACCACAATTTTTTCTGGAATTCCCTCGCACCGGGCGGCGGTGGCACTCCGACAGGAGCTTTAGCTGAGAAAATCAACGCCGACTTCGGCAGCTTCGACAAATTCAAAGAAGAATTTAAGACTGCTGCGACAACTCAGTTCGGTAGCGGCTGGGCTTGGCTGGTTTTGGACAACGGCACTTTGAAAGTCACCAAAACTGCTAACGCTGACACTCCGGTAGCACACGGCCAAACTCCGTTGCTGACTTTGGATGTGTGGGAACACGCTTATTATTTGGATTTCCAAAACCGCCGTCCTGACTACATTACTAATTTCTTGGATAATTTGGCTAACTGGGATTTCGCAGCAGCAAATTTGGCTGCGGCTTAGTAGCATCTTAGTTTGAGGACTAAAGTCCTCACTACAAACTTTATCGGTTTGTAGTGAGGACTTTAGTGGTGATGAATGAGAATTATTTAACCTGACATCTTGCAGCAATATCAATAAGAGGATTTTTCGTGGGGTCGGGCGGGTTTATAGAACCTATTTGCAAGCTTTAAGGCTGTTGGCGAACCCGCCCCTACGGCTAATTGAGAATGGTGCAAGATATCAGTTTAACCAAACTTGCTATTAAGCTGTTCGGCATTTAAAAGACGATTGTAGGGTGCGGAGCGTACAGAAGTGTTTCCCGCATAAGCGCGTAAGTGTTCACTTCTGACGCACCATACAAGCCTCGTTAGTGGTTTAAATGCTCCACAGCTTAGCAGACAAAAACAGCTTTCAACATTCCTTCGCCTCGGTCTGGTTGGAGTTCAAATCCTAGTTTTTTACAGAGGCTCTGCATCTGGTAGTTGCTATTGAGAATGTAGCCAACGATCGCCTCTAATTTCTCTTCCTGACCAATTTGCAGCATCCGCCTCAATAATTCTGTTCCCAAACCGCGCTGCTGATAGCTATCGCTAACGATCAGCGCAAATTCGGCTTGGTTTGTGCCGTGGAGTTTGCTCAGACGCGCTACTCCCAAAACCCGGTGTTCTGAGGTTTCCGGGTCTTGACGATCGGCTACTAACACCATTTCCCGATCGTAGTCAATAAAACAAATCCGGGTCAAACGTTCGTGAGCGATGCGGTGCTTTAACTTTACCATGTGAGCGTAACGCAAATACACGCTCTCTTCCGAAAGTTCTTTGTGGAAGAGCACCATCAGCGGCTCATCTTCTGGGCGAATGGGACGGATGGTGAGGGGACGATCGCCCTCCGTTGACCATTTTTGAACGTATTGCGTAGGATAGGGGCGAATCGCGGGTGAAATGCGGTTTTCTGTTGTCTGGAGAACAACGCGGGCATCAAGAGCGATCGCACCTTCAGGAGAAACCAACAGCGGATTAATATCAATCTCGGCAATTTGAGGTTGCTCTACAATCAGTTGACTGAAACGAACTAATAACTGTTCGAGTTGTACCAGGTCAATTGCCGATCGACCGCGCACTCCTTGCAAAGCTTTATAGATGCGAGTTTGCTCCATCATCCGCCGCGCTAGGGTGGTATTTAAAGGCGGAAGGGCGAGCGATCGATCTTGAAAGACTTCCACTAATTGTCCGCCGGAACCAAACAGCATCACCGGCCCAAATTGTGGGTCAATACTGCTACCCAAAATTAGTTCATAGCCTTCCAAATGCACCATCGGCTGCACGGTTACGCCAAGAAACGCTGCAGGATCGATCGCCCGTACCCGCTGGGCGATCGCCTCAAAGGCACTAATTACAGCGTTAGCATCGCCTAAATTTAGTTTTACACCCCCCACATCGGTTTTGTGAGTAATCGTCTCAGAATGGAGTTTTAGCACCACTGGATAACCGAGGATCTCGGCAATTTCCACAGCTTCGGCCGCACTTGCTGCAATTTCTGTCGCTACGGTGGGAATGCCGTAAGCTGCCAGCAACTGTTTTGATTCGTACTCGGTTAATAGAGTGCGATTATTTTGGCCCGCGGCAGTCAAAATCTTCGCAGCAGTCGCACACCCGGAAGTCTCGATTTCGCAATCAGCGGGGAGAGATGGCGTTTCGTAGATAGCGCGCAGGTTGTATGTGTACCGCCACATATAGTTGAATAACCTGACGGCGGTATCGGGATAAGGGAAAGTCGGAATATTTGCCTGATTGAGAATTTGCGTTCCCGCTGACACTTCCACACCGCCCATCCAGCTTGCTAATAAGGGCTTTCCGAGTTTGCTGTAAGACTTGAGTTTTTCTGCGGTTTGGGTGGGATTTGTCATCGCTTGTGGCGTCAGGATGACCAGCAATCCGTCACTATTGGGATCGGGAGCGACAACTTCTAGAGTTTTGGCGTAAAGATCGCTACTAGCATCGCCCAAAATATCGATCGGGTTGTGATGACTCCACTGAGGGGGCAAAAACTCATCAAGCTTCTGCACCGTCTCCGGTGACAGATTTGCCAGCGCACCGCCGTCGCTAATTAAGGCATCAGTGGCGATCGCCCCTGGGCCTCCTGCATTGGTGACGATCGATAGGCGGTTTCCCTGCGGTCGCGGTTGCTTGGCCAGAATTTCTGCCATGTCGAACAAATCGGAAATCGTATGTACGCGCAACGCGCCACAGCGGCGGAAAGCAGCGTTAAGCACGTCATCGCTACCGGTCAAAGCCCCCGTATGGGAAGCGGCGGCTTGCGCGGCGGCGGCGGTACGTCCTACCTTGAGAATGATGATCGGTTTGTCGATCGCCACTGGGCGGGCGGCGGACAGAAACGAACGAGCATCACCCATAGATTCCATGTACAAAACGATACTGTGGGTATGGGGATCGTCCCCGAAATACTCGATCAGATCGCCCCAACCGACATCAAGCATAGAGCCGATCGACACAAAAGCGCTAAAACCGACATTTTCCCCCAAACTCCAGTCGAGAATCGAAGTACAGAGGGCGCCGCTTTGACTGATGAAGGCGACATTACCCGGACGGGCGATCGTACCTGCAAAAGTAGCATTGAGCCCAAGCACAGGATTCATCACCCCGAGGCAATTTGGGCCGATAATCCGCATTCCGCCCCGACGCGCCTCGGCCATAACTTGCTGTTCTAAAGCCTCCCCAGCCGCGCCAATCTCTTTAAACCCAGCAGAAACAATAATTGCCCCTTTCACCCCAGCAGCGATACATTCGCGGATCACTTGCGGCACCCCAGCAGCAGGCGTAGCAATCACCGCCAGATCTACTCTTTCCGGGACGCTAGCAATGTCAGGATAAGACTTGAGTCCCAAGACGCTGTGGCGCTGCGGATTCACTGGAAAAACTGTTCCGCCAAACGGATTCCGAATCAAGTTCCACAGGAGAGTTCGTCCGACGCTTCCTTCTCTCTCTGTTGCGCCGATTACAGCCACGGAGCGAGGCCGAAAAATCCGATCGAGCGGATGACGCTGTTCTTTCCAAATATCGTGAGCCCGATCGCTCGCAGTGCTTTGATTCATTGAATTTATCTGCATAATACCCTTCTTCAATTAATCAGCAATTAATATTGCTCTGCTTTCGATAACAATCACCGAATCAAATCCGAACTCTTTTTCGGCTTTTTCTTCATCTTTCTCTCGTGTTCGCGGTTCGTGACCCAAAAATCTCCTTGCCCGTTGCCGACCGACCCGCCCTTAAACAACATTTCCGTTGTCCAAGTGTTAGTTGGGGAGCCAAGTTTGTCAGAGCTTCCTCAACAATAATTCAACAGGATGCTCTGCCTACTATCTATCTTAATTCTTCCCACGGAATTAGCAAGTCAACTTTTGTAACAAATAGCGAACTGAGGATTTAAAATAGTGAAATTAAATATATACTAGATGTAGTGGTCGAAGAAGAAAAGATCGATCGCTAACAAAAAATTGAGGGGAAAGCAAGCTATGTTTGCAGAATGGCACGGCTTTACTGAAGGCAACTGGACAAACGAAGTCAACGTCAGAGACTTCATCCAAAAGAATTACACCCCCTACGAAGGGAATGCAGAATTTCTCACAGCACCAACCGAAAAAACCCAGCAGCTTTGGCAAAAAGTTCTGGAATTAATGAAGCAAGAGCGCGAAAAAAGTGTATTGGATGTTGATACAAAAGTTCCCACATCTATCACGGCTCATGCAGCAGGATACATCGATCGCGACTTAGAACAAATAGTAGGTTTGCAAACAGATAAACCTTTGAAACGCGCGATTATGCCCTTTGGCGGAATTCGGGTGGTCAAGGCAGGTTTAGAAGCTTACGGCTATCAGCTAGATGAGCAAACAGAAGAAATATTTACGAAATATCGCAAAACTCATAACGATGGTGTATTCGATGTCTACACGCGCTCGATGCGTCTGGCGAGACGTTCTGGTATCATCACAGGTTTGCCAGATGCCTATGGACGCGGGCGGATCATCGGTGACTATCGGCGCGTTGCTTTGTACGGTATCGATCGCCTAATTGATGATAAAAAAACACAGCAAGAATCACTCGAACTAGAGGCGATGGACGAGGCAACAATTCGTTTGCGCGAAGAGTTATCCGAGCAAATTCGGGCCTTGTTTGAGTTAAAAGAAATGGCAGCTAGCTACGGCTTTGATATTAGCCGTCCGGCGGCAAACGCACGAGAAGCTGTCCAGTGGGTGTATTTTGGCTACTTGGGAGCAGTGAAAGAACAAAACGGGGCAGCGATGTCTCTGGGCCGCGTATCGACGTTTTTAGACATTTATTTCGAGCGCGATTTGCAAAGTGGCGCGAGTTCCGAAGTGGAATTACAAGAACTGATCGACCATTTTGTAATGAAACTCCGTATGGTGCGGTTTTTGCGGACTCCCGACTATAACGCTCTGTTTTCTGGCGATCCAACTTGGGTAACAGAGGCGATCGGCGGTACCAGCAATGACGGTAGAACATTGGTAACTCGTAACAGTTTCCGATTCTTGCACACCCTGTCAAACCTCGGTACTGCACCAGAACCGAACCTCACCGTTTTGTGGTCGGAAAACTTGCCGGAAAACTTCAAAGAATTCTGTGCCAAGGTATCCAGCGAGACGAGTTCGATTCAGTACGAAAACGACGACTTGATGC
Source organism: Microcoleus sp. T2B6 (assembly GCF_036700475.1). Taxonomy (NCBI): domain Bacteria; kingdom Bacillati; phylum Cyanobacteriota; class Cyanophyceae; order Oscillatoriales; family Microcoleaceae; genus Microcoleus; species Microcoleus sp. T2B6. The sequence goes on from NZ_JAUBOZ010000023.1 coordinate 96,374, forward strand.
GTCCTCAATACGGCGATGATTACGCGATCGCCTGTTGTGTCTCCGCGATGCGAATTGGCAAGCAAATGCAGTTTTTCGGCGCGCGAGTTAACTTGGCTAAGACTTTGCTCTATGCGATTAACGGCGGTAAAGATGAGAAGTCCGGCGACCAAATCGCGCCGCAGTTCCCACCGATTACTACCGAATATCTCGATTATGACGAGGTAAGAGCCCGGTTCCACGACATGATGGCGTGGTTGGCAAAAACGTATATCAATACGTTGAATGTCATTCACTATATGCACGATAAATACTGCTACGAACGCCTGGAAATGGCATTGCACGATCGCGATGTTTACCGGACAATGGCCTGCGGAATTGCCGGATTGTCCGTGGTGGCGGACTCGCTATCGGCGATTAAACACGCTAAAGTTAAGGTGAGTCGCAACGAGCAAGGTTTGGCAGTGGATTACTCGATCGAAGGAGAATATCCCAAATATGGCAATAATGACGATCGCGTAGACAGTCTAGCCATCGAACTTGTGCAAAGCTTCATGAACGAAATTCGCCAGCACAAAACCTACCGTGGGGCTGTAGCGACTCAATCGGTACTAACGATTACCTCTAACGTAGTGTACGGCAAAAAAACTGGTAGCACCCCCGACGGACGTAAAGCAGGCGAACCCTTTGCTCCCGGTGCTAACCCGATGCACGGCCGAGATTCCTGTGGGGCGATCGCATCCTTATCTTCTGTAGCAAAACTGCCTTACAGTGATTGTCAAGATGGCATATCGAATACTTTTTCGATTGTACCGCAGGCCTTGGGCAGAATGGAGAGCGATCGGACTAATAACCTAGTTGGTCTGTTAGACGGTTACTTCCACGATGGCGGCCATCACATCAATGTTAACGCGCTCGATCGGCAAACATTACTAGATGCGATGGAACATCCAGAAAACTATCCCCAGCTAACAATTCGCGTCTCCGGTTATGCGGTTAATTTCATCAAACTTACCCGCGAACAACAATTAGATGTGATTAAACGGACTTTCCACGAGCGCGTCTAAATCCCAGCAGAAAAAACTCGGCGGTTTCAACCGCTCAAGAGTCAAACTTTCATCCGAACAGAGGGGGACTGAAGAAGCTGTTAAACAATTAAGCTCAATCCCCCCTAGCCTTAAGAAAGGGAGAACCGGAAACTCGGAAAATCCCCCTTCGTAGGGGCGGTGCCCCCGTGCCCGCCCTTGGCCAGGGGGAGCGAGCCTCGGCTATAAACAAGAGATCCGAAAAGTTTTCCGGCTATTGTTAAGCCCGCCCTCCCCCTCATATCAAATCCGTTAGCATCGGAATAGTAAATTCGAGTTCACAGTCAACAGTCAACAGTCAACAGTCAACAGTCAACAGTCAACAGTCAACAGTCAACAGTCAACAGTCAACAGTCA